>NZ_JAGPXJ010000159.1:0-8825 GCF_018070605.1 Streptomyces sp. B15 | reverse complement strand
TCTCCAGCGAGCTGCCCGAGGTACTCGGCCTCGCCGACCGGGTGCTGGTGCTCCGCGAGGGCCGTGTCGTCCACAGCGCTCCCTCCCATGAACTGGACGAGCACCGGGTGCTCGACCTGGTGATGCGGAGCCCCGGATGAGGGCGCGCTCCCTGCCCGCGGACAGCGACGGCGAGTCCGCACCCAACCACCGGTCCTCCCACCCGAGAGGTGACCTTCCATGAACTCACCCGCAGGCGTGGCCCGTACGCCGAAACCGGCGCCGCCCCCGGCCAAGGACGGTCCGACCAAGCGCCGGGTGCCCTTCGACGTACGGCAACTCTCCCTCATCGGCGTACTGCTCGCGCTGGCGGTCGTCGGGGCGATCACCAAGCCGGACGAGTTCCTGGCGGCGGAGAACCTGCGCCTGATCCTCACCCAGGCGTCCGTCATCGGCGTCGTCACCGTCGGCGTCACCTTCGTGATCATCGGCGGCGGCATCGATCTGTCCGTCGGGGCGATCGTCGCGCTGGCCTCCGTGTGGGCGACGACGGTGGCCACCCAGGACTTCGGACTCGGCGGCATGCTGCTGTGCAGCGTGCTGGTCGGCGTCGGCTGCGGCCTGGTCAACGGGCTGCTGATCGCCTACGGGCCGATGGTGCCCTTCATCGCCACCCTCGCCATGCTGGCCTCGGCCCGCGGGCTGGCGCTGCAGATCAGCGACGGCAAGACACAGGTCGTCTCCGTCGAGTCAGTGCTGGACCTGGGCGTCAAGGACTCCTACGTGCTGGGCGTCCCGCCGATCGTGCTCGTCTTCGCCGTCGTCTGCGTCCTGGGCTGGCTCCTGCTCAACCGCACGACGTTCGGCCGTCGCACCGTGGCCGTCGGCGGCAACGCGGAGGCCTCCCGGCTGGCGGGCATCGCCGTCAAACGGCAGCGGCTGCTGCTGTATCTGCTCTCCGGGCTGTGCTGCGGCATCGCCGCGTTCATGTTGGTGATCCTCACCGGCTCGGGCCAGAACACCAACGGCAACCTGTACGAACTCGACGCCATCGCCGCGGCGATCATCGGCGGCACGCTGCTCAGCGGCGGTCGCGGCACCATTCTCGGCTCGGTGCTCGGCGTCCTGGTCTTCACCACCATCACCAACCTGTTCGCCCTCAACAACCTCCAGACGGACATCCAGCAGATCGCCAAGGGCGCGATCATCGTCGCGGCCGTCCTGGTCCAGAAGGGTCGTTCCTCCTCATGACTGACAACCCACGCGCACCCCGTACGGCAACCAGCCGCAGAAACATGCTCTTCGGCACCGCGGCAGCGGGCGCGGCCCTGCTGGCCGCGGGCTGCACCAGCAACGAGAACAACGACGACAGCAAGGAGTCGGCGGGCGCCGACGTCGCCGACTCCAAGCCCGGCAAGAAGGTCACCATCGGCTTCGCCGGGCCGCAGGCCGACCACGGCTGGCTCAACGCCATCACCACCCAGGCCAAGAACCGGGCCAAGAAGTACCAGGACGTCACCCTGGAGGCCACCGAGGGCTCCAACGACAACGCCACTCAGGTCGGCCAGATCGAGACGCTCATCAACAAGAAGGTCGACGTACTCGTCGTACTGCCGGCCGACGGAAAGGCGCTCACCCAGGTCGGCCTCAAGGCGATGCGCGCCGGGATACCCGTCGTCAACCTCGACCGGATCTTCTCCTCGCAGCAGGCGTACCGCTGCTGGATCGGTGGCGACAACTACGGCATGGGCCTCAACGCCGGGCACTACATCGGCGAACAGCTCAAGGACAAGAAGAACGCCAAGGTCGTCGAGCTGGCCGGGATCGACAGCCTGGAACTGACCCAGGAGCGCACCAAGGGATTCGACGACGCGCTCAAGAACTACCCCAACATCAAGAAGGTCGCCCGGCAGGCCGCCGAGTTCACCGTCGAGTCCGGGCAGAAGAAGATGTCCCAACTCCTCCAGGCGCAAAAGAGCTTCGACGCGCTGTGGAACCACGACGACGACCAGGGCGTCGGCGCCGAGCGCGCCATCAAGCAGGCCGGCCGGGACGAGTTCCTGATGGTCGGCGGCGCCGGCTCCAAGCGCGTCATGCAGGCCATCAAGGACGACGACAGCGTCGTCAAGGCGACCGTCCTCTACCCGCCGACCATGGCCGCGTCCGCCATCGACCTGGCCCGCGCGCTCGGCCAGGGCAAGGGCATCGCCGGTATGGCCGAGTACGAGATCCCCGCCCACGTCACGCTCTACTCGGCGGTGGTGACCAAGAAGAACGTCGACGAGTACCTCCCGATCGGCTTCACCTGACAGTGCGGGCCCTCGGCCCCGCCCGCCGGGGCCGTCCGCCGCACCGCCCCGACCGCTGACGCAGATCTGCGGGTACCCCCTGGCCGACGGCCGGGGGGAGACCCCGAAGAGGGAGGACCTCAATGCCGTACGACAGCACCGCGCCCGCCGCCGCGCCGCCTTTGGGGGTGGGCATGGTCGGCTACGCCTTCATGGGACAGGCGCACTCGCAGGGCTGGCGCACCGTGGGGCGGGTCTTCGACCTGCCGCTGAGTCCCGCGCTGGCCGCCGTGTGCGGGCGCGACCCGGCGGCCGTGCGCGCCGCGGCCGGACGGCTGGGCTGGGCCGCCGCCGAGACCGACTGGCGGGCGCTGATCGCCCGCCCGGACGTCCAGCTCGTCGACATCTGCACCCCCGGCGACAGCCACGCCGAGATCGCCGTCGCCGCGCTGGAGGCGGGCAAGCACGTGCTGTGCGAGAAGCCGCTCGCCAACACCGTCGAGGAGGCCGAGGCCATGGCCGCCGCGGCCCGCGCGGCACGGGCACGCGGCCAGGTCGCCATGGTCGGCTTCAACTACCGCCGTACGCCCGCACTGGCGCTGGCCCGGCGCATGGTGGCGGACGGCCGACTGGGCGAGTTGCGGCACATCCGGGTCAGCTATCTGCAGGACTGGCTGGTCGACCCGGCCTTCCCGCTCGCCTGGCGGCTCCGCAAGGAGACCGCGGGCTCCGGCGCGCTCGGCGACCTGGGAGCGCACGCGGTCGACCTCGCCCAGCACCTGGCGGGCTCGCACCTGGCCGGTGTCTCCGCGCAGACGGAGACATTCGTACGGGAACGTCCGCTGCGCCAGGAGGAGCCCGACGGCGAACGGGGCCAGGTCACCGTGGACGACGCGGCGGTCTTCACCGGCCGGCTCGACTCGGGCGCGCTCGCCTCCTTCGAGGTCACCCGCGTCGCGGCAGGCCGCAAGAACGCGCTGCGGGTGGAGCTGAACGGCACCCTCGGCTCGCTCGCCTTCGATCTGGAGCGACTCAACGAGCTCCAGTTCCACGACAACACCCAGCCCGCCGACGAGGCCGGGTTCCGCCGCATCCTCGTCACCGAGCACGACCACCCCTATCTGGAGGGCTGGTGGCCGCCGGGCCACGGCCTCGGCTACGAGCACACGTTCACACACCAGGCCCGCGACCTGGTGCACGCCATCGCGGCGGGCACCCAGCCGTCGCCCTCCTTCGACGACGGACTCCAGGTGCAGCGCGTACTGGCCGCCGTCGAGGAGAGCGCCGAGCGCGACTGCGTCTACACACCCGTCCGGCACGGGGCAGCCGCGACCGCGGCAACACCGACAACCGCCTAGGAGGTCACCGTGGCACGCAAGTTCACCCTCTTCACCGGCCAATGGGCGGACCTCCCGCTGGAGGAGGTCTGCCGACTGGCCCGCGAGTTCGGCTACGACGGTCTGGAGCTGGCCTGCTGGGGCGACCACTTCGAGGTCGACAAGGCGCTGCACGAACCCGGCTACGTGGACGGCAGGCGCCGACTGCTGGACAAGTACGGCCTGGAGTGCTGGGCCATCTCCAACCACCTGACCGGCCAGGCCGTCTGCGACCACCCCATCGACGAGCGCCACCAGGCCATCGTCGCGCCGCGCATCTGGGGCGACGGCGACCCCGAAGGCGTACGGCGCAGGGCCGCCGAGGAGATGAAGGACACCGCACGGGCCGCCGCCGCGCTCGGCGTACGCACCGTCATCGGCTTCACCGGCTCCTCCATCTGGCACCTGGTCGCCATGTTCCCGCCGACGCCGCCCGAGATGGTCGAGCGCGGCTACGCCGACTTCGCCGAGCGGTGGAACCCCATCCTGGACGTCTTCGACGCGGAGGGCGTGCGCTTCGCCCACGAGGTGCACCCCAGCGAGATCGCCTACGACTACTGGACCACCCAGCGCGCCCTGGAGGCGGTCGAGCACCGCCCCGCCTTCGGCCTCAACTTCGACCCCTCCCACTTCGTGTGGCAGGACCTGGACCCGGTCGGGTTCCTCTACGACTACCGGGAGAGGATCTACCACGTCGACTGCAAGGAGGCCCGCCGCCGGCTGGACGGCCGCAACGGCCGCCTGGGCTCCCACCTGCCCTGGGGCGACCCGCGGCGCGGCTGGGACTTCGTCTCAGCCGGACATGGCGATGTCGCCTGGGAGGACGTCTTCCGCATGCTGCACGCCATCGGCTACGACGGGCCCGTCTCCGTCGAGTGGGAGGACGCGGGCATGGACCGCCTCGCCGGCGCTCCCGAGGCGCTGGCCAGGCTGCGGGCGTTCGACTACGACCCCCCGACCGCCTCCTTCGACGCGGCCTTCGGCAACTGATCGCTGTCACCACCACTTTTGAGCGGGGGCGCGCTCTGCCGGGCTTCTTTGTCCTGTGTGAGGACAAAATCGACGCTGCTCGTGTCAAAGGGGTTCCCGCCCCGGACGAACGTCGCTACCGTCCTTGAGGCGTACGGGACCGGAGCGCGCCCCTCCATGAAGCGGACACGAAGCGCCCAGGCAGCGCAGCAACGCAGCGCAAGGCACCACAACGCATCGCACGGCACCGGACGACGGCACCCGACACCCGTTACCTCCCAGGGAGGAACCGCTGTGCACCAACGAAATCGCAGACTACGAATCCGTGTGACAGCCCTCGCGAGCGCTCTTCTGATCAGCGGCGCGACTGCCGTGGCCGCTCAGGCGGCGCCCACTCCCACGGCCGCCGACAAACCCGCGAAGCCGCAGACGGCAGCCGAGTTCCAGCAGGTGACCCTCGCCAAGGGGGTGGCCGAGACGGGCGAGCCGATGACGATGGCCGTCCTGCCCGACCGCTCCGTGCTGCACACCTCCCGCGAGGGCACCCTCCGGCTGACCGACGCGAAGGGCAACACCAAGGTCGCCGGCGAACTCGACGTCTACAGCCACGACGAGGAGGGGCTGCAGGGCGTCGGCGTCGACCCGCGCTTCACCAAGAACCGCTTCGTCTACCTGTACTACGCACCGCCGCTCGACACTCCCGAGGGGGACGCCCCCGACACCGGGACGGCGGCCGACTTCGAGAAGTTCGACGGCGTCAACCGGCTCGCCCGGTTCGTGCTCAAGAAGGACGGCACGCTGGACAAGAGCAGCGAGAAGAAGATCCTCGACGTGCCCGCCAACCGGGGCACCTGCTGCCATGTGGGCGGCGACATCGCCTTCGACTCCAAGGGCAATCTGCTGCTGTCGACCGGCGACGACTCCAACCCGTTCCAGTCGGACGGCTTCACCCCCATCGACGAGCGGAAGAACCGCAACCCCGCCTTCGACGCGCAGCGTTCGGCCGGCAACACCAACGACCTGCGCGGCAAGATCCTGCGCATCAAGGTGCGGAAGGACGGGTCGTACAAGATCCCGCGCGGGAACCTCTTCCGCCCGGGTACGAAGAAGACCCGGCCCGAGATCTACGCGATGGGCTTCCGCAACCCGTTCCGGATGAACGTCGACAAGAAGACCGACACGGTCTACGTCGGCGACTACGGTCCCGACGCGGGCGCCGCCGACCCGAAGCGCGGCCCGTCCGGACAGGTCGAGTTCGCCCGGGTCACCGAACCCGGCAACTACGGCTGGCCGTACTGCACCGGTAAGAACGAGGCCTATGTCGACTACGACTTCGCCACCGGTACCTCCGGCGAGAAGTTCGACTGCGCCGCGCCGAGGAACACCTCACCGAACAACACCGGCCTGACGAAGCTGCCCGCCGCCAAGCCCGCGTGGCTCCCCTACGACGGCGCCTCCGTACCCGAGTTCGGCGACGGCTCCGAGTCCCCGATGGGCGGCCCCGTCTACCGCTACGACAGGAAGTCCGACTCCCCGGTGGCGTTCCCCAAGGCCTACGACGGCGACTTCTTCGCCGGCGAGTTCGGCCGCCGCTGGATCAAGCGCATCGAGCAGGACAAGCACGGCGGCAACGTCAAGATCAACGACTTCCCGTGGTCCGGCACCCAGGTCATGGACATGGACTTCGGCCCCGACGGCGCGCTGTACGTCCTCGACTACGGTCTCAACTGGTTCGGCGGCGACGAGAACTCGGCGCTCTACCGCATCGAGAACGCCACCGAGGGCCACAGCCCGGTGGTTGAGGCGAGCAGCGACGTGAGCGACGGGCAGGCACCGCTGCAGATCGCCTTCACCTCGAAGGCGACCGACGAGGACGGCGACGACCTCAAGCTGAGCTGGGACTTCGGTGACGGAGCCACCTCCACCGAGGCCGACCCGACGCACACCTACGAGAAGAACGGCACCTACACCGCGACCGTCACCGCCGAGGACCCCTCCGGCCGTACCGGCTCCGCGAGCGTGCACATCACCGTCGGCAACACCGCGCCCAAGGTCGAACTGAAGCTCCCGGCCGACGGGCAGCCCTTCTCCTTCGGTGACGAGATCCCCTTCGAGGTGCAGGTCACCGACCCCGAGGAGGAGCAGATCGACTGCTCCGAGGTGGAGGTCGCCTATGTCCTCGGCCATGACAGCCACGGCCACCCGCTGACCTCCGCGAAGGGCTGCAAGGGCACCATCAAGACGCTGGCCGACGGCGAACACGACCCGAACGCCAACATCTTCGGTGTCTTCGACGCCTCCTACACCGACAGCGGCGCGAACGGACAGCCCCCGCTGACCAGCCATGGGCAGAGCATCCTGCAGCCCAAGCACCGGCAGGCCGAGCACTTCTCCTCCGCCGCCGACGGCGTCACCAAGGGCGATGTGTCCGGTGCCGAGGGCGGCAAGGCCGTCACCGGGGCGCAGAACGGGCAGTGGATCTCCTACGATCCGTACCGGCCCGGCGACCTCACCAAGCTCACCGCCAGGGTGACCGGCAAGGCCGCAGGCGCCATCGAGGTCCGCGCCGACGCACCCGACGGGCCGCTCCTGGGCACCGCGCAGGTCTCCCCCACGGACGGCTGGGCCGACGTCAGCACCGAGATCACCGGTGCGCCCGAAGGCGCCGACAAGCTTTACCTCGTCTTCACCGGAGGCGACGGCGCCCTCTTCGACCTGGACAGCTTCACCGTCACGACCGGATGAAGGGAGGAGCCATGATCACAGCCCCCCGACGACGTACGGTTCTGACCGCGGCGGCGACCGCGCTGCTGGCCGGGGCGTTCGCGCTGCCGAGCCAGGCGGTCGAGCCCCGGGCGGAGCCCGCAGGGGAGTCCGCCGCCGAGCAGAGCAAGGTACTGGTCTTCTCCAAGACCGCCGGGTTCCGGCACGACTCCATCCCCGACGGGATCGCGGCCGTACGGCAACTCGGCGCACAGCACGGCTTCACCGTCGACGCCACGGAGAAGGCCGCCGCCTTCACCCCGAAGAAACTGGCCGCCTACGACGCCGTCGTCTTCCTGTCGACCACCGGAGACGTGCTCAACAAGCGCCAGCAGAAGGCCTTCGAGGGGTACATCGCCGACGGCGGCGGCTATGTCGGGGTGCACGCCGCCGCCGATACCGAGTACGACTGGAAGTGGTACGGCGGGCTGGCCGGCGCCTACTTCGAGTCGCACCCGGCGATCCAGTCCGCCACCATGAAGATCGAGGACCGGGGCCATCCGGCCACCGCCCATCTGGGCGAGGAGTGGAACCGTACCGACGAGTGGTACAACTACCGCTCCAACCCGCGCGAGAGGGCGCACGTATTGGCCAGCCTGGACGAGGATTCCTACTCCGGGGGCACCATGGGCGGGGACCACCCGCTGGCCTGGTGCCAGGAGTACGCCGGTGGCCGCGCCTTCTACACCGGCGCGGGCCACACCAAGGAGTCCTACACCGACCCCGCCTTCCGGAAGCATCTGCTGGGCGGCATCCGGTACGCGACGGGTGCGGCCGATGCCGACTGCCGCCCCGAGGTCGGTTACACACCGCTGTACGACGGGTCCAAGGACGGGCCCGGCCTGGACGGCTGGAAGCAGGCGGGCCCCGGTTCGTTCGAGGAGAGCGCGGACGGCACCCTCACCACGCGGGGCGGCATGGGACTGCTGTGGTACGCCGCGCGTGAGTTCGGGTCGTACTCGCTGAAGCTCGACTGGAAGATGGCGAGCGAGGACGGCGACGACAACTCCGGTGTCTTCGTCGGCTTCCCCGCCTCCGACGACCCGTGGTCGGCGGTCGAGAAGGGGTACGAGATCCAGATCGACGCCTCCGACGTCGACGAGAAGACGACGGGCTCGGTCTACGGCTTCCAGTCGGCCGACCTCGCCGCGCGGGACGCCGCACTCAACCCGCCGGGGGAGTGGAACACCTACGAGGTCCGGGTCGAGGGCGAACGCCTGCGCGTGTATCTGAACGGCGTGCTCGTCAACGACTACACCAACACCGATCCGGCCCGCAGCCTCAAGGACGGGTACGTGGGTCTCCAGAACCACGGAGAGGAGGACGAGGTCGCCTTCCGCGACGTCCGCATCCGCGGGTTGGGGTGATCCGCCCTTCCCGCCCACCCACCCCTCGGCCGCGACGGCGCGTTACCGCCCCTGGCGCGGCCGAGGGGTGGGTGGGCGGGAAG
>NZ_JAGPXJ010000158.1:0-8883 GCF_018070605.1 Streptomyces sp. B15 | reverse complement strand
CGACCCCGCGACGGACGCACGCTTGTCCGCCGCGGCAGCCGAGCGTGGCCGCCCGCCTTACGCGGTGGGCGGGGAGAGCGTCGTCGTTGCCGAAAGCATGATCGGCACTCTAATCACGGGGACCGACATCCGTCATCGGAATTCCGGATGGTGGGGAGACCGGTGAGGTGGTCGAGGCGACGAGCCCCGACCACCTCGTCCTCGATGCGACCCTCGGCGCCGCCGTCTCCGCCCATATCCACGATGCCAGGATCACCGACGCTCGGACCCGGCTGGACATCACGGGCACCGAGGGAGACGCGGCCCCCGTCTCCACCGGGGCAGCCGGCCCGGCAGGCATCCAGATCGGTGAACCGCGCCTGCTCGGGACGGCCCCGGACGGTACGTATCAGCAGTTGCCCGTCCCCGACCGGTACCGCTGGGCCGACGGCATCGACCCGGCCGCGGAGGGCTGCAACACTCTCGGCCGGTACCGGCACCCGCCGGTACCCGGGCTGACACGGAAGCCGTACTCCGCCGGGGGTGAGCTTCGGCGTGCTCCCGGCGTGCTCTATGTGGTGCGGTCGTCCGGTCTCGGTGCGGGTGGCCCGACCAGCCCCGCGCGCCGTTCCCCGTCGAGCACCCGCAGCGCCCGCTCCAGCGTCGCCGCGTGCAGTTCGCTCTCGCCGCGCTCGTGCATCAGCGTCAGCGCGTCCCGCAGCCGGACCGCCTTGCTGACCAGGCCCTGGGCGGCGCGCAGTCCGCTGTAGGTGTCGCGGCCGCGAGCCGGGTTGATACGGCCGAGCAGATCGAGCACCTCCAGATAGGCGTCGACCACCTCGCACTCGGCCCGGGTCAGTGCGGGCAGCGGCGGCAGGTCGGGCGGCCGGTGGCGGCTCATCCCGGCCTCACCGCCGCACCGGGGCGACGGGGGCCGATTTGCGGCTGGTGGTGAGCCGGTCGATGAGGCCGTAGTCGACGGCCTGCTCGGCGGTGAAGATCTTGTCGCGCTCGATGTCCTGGCTGATCTTGTTGCGCGGTTGGCCGGTGTGCCGCTCGTACAGCTCCTCCAGCATCTCGCGGGTGCGCAGCATCTCCCGCACCTGGATCTCCAGATCGCTGGTCTGTCCCTGGACGGGCTCGCTGAGCGACGGCTGGTGGACGAGGATGCGCGCGCCCGGCAGCGCGAGCCGCTTGCCCGGCGTGCCGGCGGCCAGCAGTACGGAGGCGGCCGAGGCCGCCTGTCCCAGGCAGACGGTCTCGATGTCGCAGGAGACGAAGCGCATCGTGTCGTAGATCGCGGTCATCGCGGTGAAGGAGCCGCCCGGCGAGTTGATGTACAGCGAGATGTCCCGGTCCGGCGCGGTGTGTTCGAGGTGGATGAACTGCGCCATCACATCGTTGGCCGAGGTGTCGTCGATCTGGGTGCCGAGAAAGACGATCCGCTCCTCCATCAGCTTCGAGTACGGGTCCATCGTCCGCATGCCGCTGCTGGTGCGCTCCGTGAACTCGGGCAGGACGTACCGGGCTGTCGGTGCTGTCGGCTGGTTCCGCATGGCGTCGCACTCCACTCCGAGCGAGAAAATGTACAGGTTGTACAGAACGTACATTGAGCAGCCTGCCACGGTCGGCGCTCAACAGCCCGTCCAGCGAGGCGGATTCCGCTGAAGGCGAAGCAGAGAGACCCCTCGCGCGGGGTGCGAGGGAGGGGGCGCAGGGAAGGTGGGACAGGGGGCGAGCAACGCCCGACTGCTGTCCGTTCACCGCTTTGACCTGCGGTTTTGAGCTCGCCCCTAGAATGGCGGGCATGGCTTACGAGATTCCGGTGACGCAGGCCCGGGCCGAGCTGGCGGAGCTGATCAATCGGGTCGTCTACGGCGAGGAGCGCGTTGTGGTGACCCGGCACGGAAAGCCGCTCGTCGGACTGGTGTCGGCTGCCGATCTGGAGCGGCTGGAGCGCTTGGAGGCCGCAGACCAGGAGCGATCGGAGTCCGAGGAGATCCTCAGCACCGTCTCCGGATTCCGGGACGCCCATGGCGGTGCGGTGCCGCACGGGGCGCGGCGGTTCGGGATCGCCGCTGAGCACCGGGGCCCGGCCGCCGGGGACCGGCGGCCGGGCCAGGGGAGCTGAGCCCGCAGGGGCCGAAGGTCAGGAGCTGAGCGTCCAGACCGCGTGCGCGATGGCGTCGCTGTGCAGGTCGAGCGCCTTCTCGTCGATGTTCGAGGTGTCGTCGCAGGACGAGTGGTAGCACGCGTCGTACGGCTCGCCGGCCGTACCGCCCCACTTGTCGGCCTGCGCCCGGGTCTTGCGCGCGCCGGCGCCGGTGAAGGTGCCGCCGACGGTGACGCCCGCCCGCTTGAACGAGGCGTGATCGCTGCGCCCGTTGGTCTCCTTCGAGGGCTCCGTCCGGACCCCCTTGGCGCGGAACCAGTCCGTGAACACGGACTCCACGGCCGGATCGTCGTCGTAGACGAAGTGGCCCGCGTTGGGCGAGCCGATCATGTCGAAGTTCAGATACGCGTCGATCTTGCCGAGCTCGTCCTTCGAGAGGCTGTCGACGTAGTGGCCGGAGCCCACCATGCCCTGCTCCTCGGCTCCCCACCAGGCGAACCGGAGATGCTTCTTGGGCTCGAGGTCAGCCTTGGCGACGGCCAGTGCGGTCTCCAGCACCCCGGCGGAGCCCGAGCCGTTGTCGTTGATGCCCGGGCCGGAGCGCACGGAGTCCAGATGGGCGCCGGTCATGACCGTCGCCCCGGTGCCGCCCTTGGGCCAGTCCGCGATGAGGTTGTAGCCGGTGCTGCCGCCGCTGGTGAACTCCTGGACGGTGGTCTTGAAACCGGCCGCGTCCAGTTTCTGCTTCAGATGGTCGAGGGAGGCCCGGTAGCCGGGGCGGCCGTGTGCGCGGTTGCCGCCGTTGGCCTCGGCGACGGACTGCAGCTCCTTCAGGTCCTGTTGGACGGCGGCGACGTCGATGTCGGGTGCCGCGGCCGTCCGGGCGGCCGGTCGGCCGCTGTCGCCGCCGGGGCCGTCGGGGCTGGCCTGGGCGGCTCCGCCCGCGGCGGCGAGCAGGGCGAGGGCGAGCACGGTGCTCGCCGAGGTGGCGACGGCAGCACGGCGCTGCTGTCTGTGGTGTCCGCGTATCACTGCTGAGCTCCGATGGTGTGGGGGGTGTGTGGGATTGCCGAGGACGGCAGGTATCGCCCGGAGCGGCGATGGGAGCGACGCTGTTGACTTGACGCGGACATGAGAATGCTGCGGGGGTGCGGCCCCGTCAAGAGCGCATATCGGACAGGCGGTTGCGGAGAGCGGAAGGCCGGGGCCTCAGCTCTCCGCAACCGCCCGTCGGTCGCGTTCCGCCCTCGGGGCGGGTCCGGCTCAGCCGGCCGGCACCCGGTCGACCGCCGGGGCCCGCCGGGCATGCGGCTGTCGCGACTCCGGCCGCCCGGCGCGCAGGCCGCCGAGGGTCACCGCGGCCAGGCCCAGCACCGCCCACACGGTCAGCACCAGCACCGGGGTGTCCACCGCCCGGCCGTCGAAGAACCCGACGCCGCGCAGCAGCGTTCCCCCGGCCCCCGGCGGGAGCAACTGGCCCAGCACTCCCAGCGGTTCGGGCAGCATCTCCGGCGCGCTGGACACCCCCGACCAGGGGTTGCCCAGCAGTACCGACAACAGCGCGCCCAGTCCGATGCCCTTCGCTCCCAGCAGCGTCCCCAGTCCCGCAACCGTGGAGCTCACGGCGAGCACCGTCAGTGCGAACGCGGCGGCCTCCGCCCACCAGTCGCCGGTCAGGATGCCGAGCCAGCCGTCGGCCAGTGCGGCAGCCGCGAGACCGACCAGCGCGGAAGCCCCCAGCAGCGCGGCCACGCCCGGCGTACCGCGCAGCCGCAGCAGGACGGTCAGCCCTCCGGCTGCCACCCCCGCGAGGGCGAGCGGCAGCACGCTCGCGCTCAGTGCCGCACCCCGCGGGTCCGCTGCGGGGACGGGTGCCACATCCTCGGTGCGCGCCCGGGTTCCCTCGGGTGCGGCCCGGGTCGCCACCTGGGTCAGCAACTGTGCGACCACGGGACCGGCGGCGCTCGCCGTCAGCATCTTCGGCCCCGAGGCAGTGGCGACCACGGCGCCGTAGACCTCGCGGTCCCGTACCGCCTGCCGTGCCGAGGCTTCGTCGTCGTAGCGGTGGACCTCGAAGGCCCCCTTCTGCTGGTGCAGTTGATCCGTCAGCTGCTCGACGGCGGCAGGTGGGCCCGCGACGCCGAGCGGCAGGTCGTGCGGTGCGGTGCGGGCGGCGGGCCAGGCGAAGGCCCACAGCGCGAACGCGACGATCAGCGGTACCGCAACCAGTACGGCGAGCGGCACCCGGGTCCGGGACCGGGTGGGGGAGGGGTCGGGAGTCGTGGCCATGGTGTGACCCTCCAGCTGGGAGAGAAGGGCGGACGGGATGGATGAAGGGACGGACGCGGCGGCGTGCAACCGCGTCGCATAAAGAGAAGGATCGTTCGTTTTAGCGGCACCACCGTTGCGTGGTCGCGCGCCGATTGTCAAGAAGGAACGTTCGTTTTAGGCTGCTGGTATGGCTCGCGTCTCCGCCGAACACCTAGAGGCCCGCCGTCGTCAGATCCTGGACGGCGCCCGCCGCTGCTTCCTGCGCAACGGTTTCCACGCCACCTCCATGCAGGACGTGCTCAAGGAGAGCGGGCTGTCCGCGGGTGCCGTCTACCGCTATTTCCGCAGCAAGGAGGAGATCATCGCAGCCGTGGCGGCGGAAGCGCTGGAGACCATCCGCGCCTCCTTCGAGCAGGTGACCTCCGCGCAGGTGCCGCCGACGCCGGACGAGCTGTTCATCGAGGTCTTCGGACGGCTCCAGGAGTCCGTCGGGGCCGGCGAGGACCCCAGGGAACTGCCCCGGCTGCTCGTCCAGGTGTGGAGCGAGGGGCTGCGCAACCCCGAGCTTGCCGAGACGATCTCCGACGCGTACGCGCAGCTTTCCGTGCAGTGGGCCCGGCTGATCTCGCAGTACCAGTCGCGGGGCTGGGTCGACCCCGGGGCCGACACCGTGCATGTCGCCCGCATCCTCATCGGCGCCGTACAGGGGTACTTCGTCCAGCAGGCGCTGTGGGGCGGTATCTCACCCGAGGAATTCGCCAAGGGGCTGCGCGCTCTGCTCTCCATGTCGGTGCCGGACGACCACCGGACCGCGCGCGGGGAGCGCTGATCTCGTCGTTCCCGCGGGGCGCACCCGGCGAGCGAGGACCGGCGGCGCAGGCGATGCCCGGCGACGCTGCCGTGCGGTCCAACCGGAGCGGTGAGGTTAACGCCACCGAAACGGCGCTGCCGTAATCTCCGGGGCAGTTGGCGGCCGAATATCACATGCGTGATACATCTATCCTGCGTGTGTCGTCGCCGTGAGTGACCAGGGCATCCCCGGGCCCGGCGACGACGGTGAGGTGGAAAGCATGCAACTGACCCCGCACGAGCAGGAGCGGCTGCTCATTCACGTCGCGGCCGACGTGGCACAGCGGCGCAAGGACCGCGGTCTGCGCCTCAACCACCCCGAGGCCGTCGCCCTCATCACGGCACATGTACTCGAAGGTGCCCGCGACGGGCGGAGCGTCGCCCAGCTGATGGAGTCCGGACGGACGGTACTGACCCGCGACGACGTCATGGAGGGCATCCCCGAGATGCTGCACGACGTCCAGGTAGAGGCGACGTTCCCGGACGGCACCAAGCTCGTCACCGTGCACGAGCCCATCATCTGACCGCGCCGACGAGGAGTCGCCACACCATGATCCCCGGAGAGATCCTGTACGCCGAGGAACCGGTGCAGCTCAACGCGGGCGCCGAGGCCATCCGGCTCACCGTGCTCAACAGCGCCGACCGGCCCGTGCAGGTCGGCTCCCACTACCACTTCGCCGAGGCCAACCCAGGGCTCGACTTCGATCGCGAGGCCGCACGCGGCAAACGCCTCGGTATCGCCGCGGGCACAGCCGTCCGCTTCGAGCCCGGTATCCCCGTCGAGGTCCTGCTCGTCCCCATCGGTGGCAAGCGGGTGGTCGCGGGGCTGCGTTCGGCCACGGGGGGTGCCCTCGATGCCTGAGCTGTCCCGCGCCGCGTACGCCGACTTGTTCGGCCCCACCACCGGCGACCGCGTACGGCTCGCCGACACCTCGCTCCTCGTCGAGATCGAGGACGACCTCTCCGGCGGGCCCGGACGCGCCGGCGACGAGGCGGTCTTCGGCGGCGGCAAGGTCATCCGCGAGTCCATGGGGCAGGCGCTGGCCACCCGCGCCGAAGGCGCCCCGGACACCGTGATCACCGGTGCCCTCGTCCTCGACCACTGGGGCGTCGTCAAGGCGGACGTCGGCATCCGCGACGGCCGCATCACGGCCCTGGGCAAGGCGGGTAACCCCGACACCATGGACGGCGTCCATCCCGAGCTGGTCATCGGCCCCGAGACGGAGATCATCGCGGGCAACGGCAAGATCCTCACGGCCGGTGCCATCGACGCGCATGTCCACTTCATCTGCCCGCAGCTCGCCGACGAGGCACTGGCCGCGGGCATCACCACACTCGTCGGGGGCGGCACCGGACCCGCCGAGGGCTCGAAAGCCACCACCGTCACACCCGGTGCCTGGCATGTCGCGCGCACCCTGGAGGGCATGGACGGGCTGCCGGTCAACGTCGGTCTGCTCGGCAAGGGCAACACCGTCTCGCGCGCCGCGATGCTCGCCCAACTGCACGGCGGCGCCGTGGGGTTCAAGATCCACGAGGACTGGGGTGCCACCCCGGCCGTCATCGACGCCTGTCTGTCCGTCTGCGACGAGACCGGCGCCCAGGTCGCCATCCACACCGACACCCTCAACGAGGCGGGTTTCGTCGGTGACACCCTCGCCGCCATCGCCGGACGCGGTATCCACGCCTACCACACCGAGGGTGCCGGCGGCGGGCACGCGCCCGACATCATCACCGTCGTGGCCGAGCCCAACGTGCTGCCCTCCTCCACCAATCCGACCCGGCCGCACACCGTCAACACCATCGAGGAACACCTCGACATGCTGATGGTCTGCCACCACCTCAACCCCTCGGTGCCCGAGGACCTCGCCTTCGCCGAGTCCCGCATCCGGCCCAGCACCATCGCCGCCGAGGACACCCTGCACGACCTCGGCGCCATCTCGATCATCTCCTCCGACGCGCAGGCCATGGGCCGTATCGGCGAAGTGGTGCTGCGCACCTGGCAGACGGCGCATGTGATGAAGGAGCGGTACGGCGCCCTCGCTGGTGACGGGCGCGCCGACAATCTGCGGGCACGTCGCTATGTCGCCAAATACACGATCAACCCCGCCGTCGCACAGGGCATGGACGCCGAGATCGGCTCCGTCGAGCCGGGCAAGCTCGCCGACCTGGTGCTGTGGGACCCGGTGTTCTTCGGCGTCAAACCCCAACTCGTGCTCAAGGGCGGACAGATCGCCTACGCGCAGATGGGTGACGCCAACGCCTCCATCCCCACCCCGCAGCCGGTGCTGCCCCGCCCCATGTTCGGGGCAACAGGCCGCGCCCCCGGTACGAACTCCGTCAACTTCGTGACGCGGACCGCGCTCGACGACGGACTGCCCGAACGGCTCGCCCTGGCCAAGCGGTTCGTCGCCATCCGCGACACCCGCCCCGTCACCAAGGCCGACATGCGCCAGAACGACGCCAGGCCCGATGTGCGGGTCGACCCCGACACCTTCACCGTCACCATCGACGGAACGCCCATCGACCCCGCGCCGGCCGAGACGCTGCCCATGGCGCAGCGCTACTTCCTGTTCTGAGCCGGTCTTCACCATGAGCGTTGCCACATTGCTGCTGCTGGCCGACGGCAGGTTCCCCGCGGGAGGCCACGCCCACTCCGGCGGGGTGGAGGCGGCCGTCAGGGCCGGCCGGGTCCAGGACGCGGCCTCCCTCGAAGAGTTCTGCAGGAGCCGTCTGCACACGGCCGGTCTGACATCGGCAGCTCTCGCCTCCGCAGCCGCGGCAGGGCACGACCCGCTCGCGCTGGACGAGGCGGCCGACGCCCGCACGCCCTCGCCCGCGCTGCGCCGCACGGCCCGCAGGCTGGGGCGGCAGCTGATGCGGGCTGCCCGGGCCACCTGGCCGGGCCCGGAGCTTGACGCGCTGGCGGCCGCCCGTCCCAAGGGCGCCCACCAGCCCGTGGTGCTGGGGCTCGTGGCGCGCTCGGCGGGTCTCGGCCCGCTGGAGGCGGCGCATGCCACCGCCTACGAGAGCGTCGGCGGAGCGGCGACGGCGGCCGTCCGCCTCCTCGGTCTCGATCCCCTCGACGCGACCGCCGTACTGGCCCGGCTCGCCGCCGAGACGGACGAGGTGGCGCGGCAGGCCGAGGCCGCGAGCAGCGGAGCGGTGGAGGACCTGCCCGCCGCCTCGGCCCCACTGCTGGAGATCACCGCCGAGCAGCACGCGACCTGGCCGGTACGCCTCTTCGCCTCCTGACCGTCACGACCACCACCCCACGGAGGAGCCCGTGCACCTCGAACACACCGACACCGTCCACCCCGAGCGGCACAGCGCCTCGGCGGCCCGGCCCGACGGCAGCCGCCGTGCGCTGCGCGTCGGTTTGGGCGGGCCCGTCGGCTCGGGCAAGACCGCCACCGTCGCGGCGCTGTGCCGCACCCTGCGCGACCGGCTCTCGCTGGCCGTCGTCACCAACGACATCTACACCCGCGAGGACGCCGCCTTCCTGCTGCGCGAGGCCGTCCTGCCACCGGAGCGGATCACCGCCGTGGAGACCGGCGCCTGCCCGCACACCGCGATCCGGGACGACATCTCCGCCAACCTGGAGGCGGTCGAGGACCTGGAGGAGGACATCGGCCCGCTCGATGTGGTGCTGGTCGAGTCCGGCGGCGACAACC
>NZ_JAGPXJ010000157.1:0-8968 GCF_018070605.1 Streptomyces sp. B15 | reverse complement strand
CCAGATCCAGCTCAAGGCGTGGCAGGCGCCCGCCCCCCGGGAGCCCGGGGACGGAAAGCTGCCGCCTGTCGAGTACGAGGAGAGCGACAAGCAGATCACCGTCTCCGGGCGGGACTTCACCCTCACCCTCGACAAGACCAGCGGCACCCTCACCGACTTCCGGCACAAGGGCGTCGTCCTGCTCACCGAGGGCCCGGTGCCCAACTTCTGGCGCGCCCCCACCGACAACGACCGCGGCCGGAACTTCCACCAGACCGCCAAGACGTGGAAGGAGGCGGGCCGCAAACGCACCACCGACGAGGTGAAGGTGACCCGCGAGAGCCGCTCGGTCGTCACCGTCGAGGTCCGCAGCACCCTGCCCACCGCGCCCGCGACCAGCGCGTACAGCACCGTCTTCACCGTACGCGGCGACGGCGAGGTGCGCGTGGCCCACACCCTGGAGCCCGGCAAGGGCCTGCCCGATCTGCCGGTGGTCGGAGCGCTGCTCACCCTCCCCGCCGGGCTGTCCACCTTCAGCTGGTACGGCCGTGGCCCGCACGAGAACTATCAGGACCGTGCGACCGGGGCCCGGGTGGGCCGCCACCGCTCCGACGTGGCGGACCGGTTCACGCCGTACGTACGCCCGCAGGAGTGCGGCAACGTCACCGGTGTGCGCTGGGGCGAGCTGACCGGCAAGCACGGCTCGGGGCTGCGCGTCACCACGGAGGACGGCGACCATCTGGAGCTCGGCGCCCTGCGGTACACCCCCGCCGACCTCGACGGACCTGAGCACCCCTACGAGCTGAAGCCCAGGAAGGAGACGGTGCTCGGCGTCAACCACCGGCAGATGGGCGTCGGCGGCAACGACTCGTGGGGCGCCGCTCCGCTGGAGAAGTACCTCCTTCACGCGGACCGCGCCTACCGCTACGGTTACCGCCTGCGCGCGGTGCGATGATCCGCGGGCGGTAGCGGACGCGGCAGGCGCGGGGAACGCGGCAGGCGAGCGGAGAGGAGCCGAGCGTGGCGGAGCGGCGGGACGATTTCACGACCGTGGCGGACGGGACCCGGGTGGCGACCTACACCTGGCTCCCCGAGGGAGACGTCCGCGCCCTGGTCCAGGTCGCGCACGGCGCCGCCGAACACGCGCTGCGCTACGACCGGTTCGCCCGCCGGCTGACGGCAGGCGGCTACGCGGTCGTCGCCTCCGACCACCGGGGGCACGGCGGCACGGCCGCGCACACCGGCGGCTACGGCGCGGTGGGCGCCGAGGGCTGGCGGACCACGGTCGCCGATCTCAAGGAGGTCGGCGACCGGGTCCGTGCCCATATGCCCTCCGACGCCCCGCTCTTCCTGCTCGGGCACAGCATGGGCTCGCAGCTCGCCCGCGACTACGCACAGGAGTACGGCCAGGAGCTGTCCGGACTGGTGCTGTCGGGCACCTTCCGCTCGCTGCCCGGCTGCGAGACCGAAGCCGCCGCGCAGCGGCTGGAGCGGGAGATCGCCGAGCGGGGCCGGGACGCACCGTCCGACTTCACAGCGGTGCTGTTCAGCTCCTTCAACGACCCCTTCGAGCACCGCACCGGCTTCGAATGGCTCTCCCGCGACGAGGCCGAGGTCGACGCCTACGCCCAGGACGAGCGCTGCGGCTTCCCGTTCGGCGCGGGCCTGGCCCTGGACTGGGTGCGCGGCTCCCGCAAGATCAACGACCCGGAGCAGTTCGCCCGTATTCCGCGCGGACTGCCCGTGCACATCGCCGTCGGCGACCAGGACCCGTGCAACCAGGGCATGACGCTCGTCTACGAACTGCTGGAGGACTTCCGCTACCTGGGTACGCGCGATCTGAGCTGGCGCGCCTACGAGGGCGCACGGCACGAGATCCTCAACGAGACCAACCGGGACGAGGTCGAGGCCGACCTGGTCGAGTGGTTCGAGAGCCACCTGGATCGGCGCCCTAGCCTGCCGCGCGTGCCGCGTCAGCCCGTCGTCGCCCACTCCTTGGCGAACTCGCCGGGCGAGGAAGGACGCGCGTAGTACCAGCCCTGCGCCGTGTCGCAGCCCAGGTCGCGCAGTTGGTCGGCCTGGCTCTCGGTCTCCACCCCCTCGACGGTGACGGCCAGCCCGAGCGCGTGCGCCAGCGAGACGATGCCCTCCACGAAGGTGAGGTCCACCGGATCGGCCGGATGCCGCTGGAGGCCCTGGGTGAAGGAGCGGTCCAGCTTGAGCGTGGTCGCCGGGAGCTTGCGCAGATTGGCGAGGTTGGAGTAGCCGGTGCCGAAGTCGTCCAGCGCGATGTCGACGCCGATCTCGGCCAGCTGCCACAGCGGTTTGAGCTCGTCCTCGTCCGCGCCGATCAGCGCGCTCTCGGTGACCTCCAGGCACAGCGAGGAGGGCGCCACGCCCGCGGCCTCCAGCACGGCGATGGTGTCCGGCACCAGATCCGGGTGGTGCAGCTGCCGGGGGGAGAGGTTGACGTTGACGCGCAGCGGCTGCCCGCTCGACCAGGTGCAGGTCTGCGCCACGGCCTGCTCCAGCACCCAGCGCCCCAACGGCACGATCAGCCCGGTGTGTTCGGCCAGTGGGATGAACCGGTCCGGGCCGAGCCGGCCGTGCACCGGATGCCTCCAGCGCACCAGTGCCTCGGCCCCGTCCACCCGGCCGTCGCTCATCCGGATCAGCGGCTGGTACTCCAGGAAGAACTCGTCCCGCTCCAGCGCGGCGGGCAGCCGGTTGGTGAGGCTGTGCCGGTCTATGGCGCGGGCCTCGGAGGCGGGGTCGGCCAGCTCGTAGCGGTTGCCGCCCGAGTCCTTGGCCCGGTACATGGTGATGTCGGCGCTGCGCAGCACCTCGGCGGGCTCCAGCTGACCGGAGGCGCCCTCGACGATGCCGATGCTCGCGCGTACGGACAGCTCGCGCCCGTCCACCGAGATGGGGGTCGCCAGCGCCGCCAGCAGCGCCCGCGCCAGGCCGGTGACCTCCTCCGTCCCCTGCGGGTCGGACATCAGTACGGCGAACTCGTCGCCCCCGATGCGGGCCACCAGGTGTGCGGGAGCCGTGGTGCAGGACTGCAGGCGCTCGCCGACGGCGACCAGGAGCTGGTCGCCCACGGCGTGGCCCAGGCTGTCGTTGACCGTCTTGAAGCCGTCGATGTCCAGATAGCACAGCCCGAACCGGGCCACCCCGTTGCCGGGGGTCAGGATGCGGTCCAGGCGCTCGGCGAACAGGGTGCGGTTGGGCAGCCCGGTCAGCTCGTCGTGGGTCGCCTCGTAGCGCAGCCGCAGATGCAGCAGGCGGCGCTCGGTGATGTCCTCCATGAGGGCCAGCTGGTAGCGGGGTTCGCCGTCGGCGTCCCGCAGCAGCGAGACGGTCAGATTGGTCCACAGCACGGTGCCGTCGGGACGCTGGTAGGGCTTCTCGACGCGGAAGTGGTCGCGTCGGCCGGCGGCCAGCTCGCGGTGCAGCCGCCACACGTCCGGGGCGTCGTCCGGGTGCACCCAGTCGTTGATGTTGCGGCGGCGCATCTCCTCCTCGGAGTGCCCGAACATCCGCGCCAGTGCGCCGTTGGCGTCGCGCAGTCGGCCGTTCATGTCGGCGATGCCGATACCGATGGTGGCTTCCTTGAATACGGCACGGAACCGGGTCTCGGAGGCGTGCAGGGCCTCCTCGACGGCGGTCTGCGCGGCCAGCGCCGCACGCGAGAGTGCCTCCTGCTCGGCCAAGGTGCGCTCGCGCACGGCGAGGGTGAAGCCCGCGGCGATGGCGTGCTGGAGCCGGGCGCAGCGCGAGCGGGCCTCGTCGACACCGAGCGAGCCGGGCGTTCCGGCGTAGAGCACGAGATACGACTCGACGACGCCGAGGATGTGCGGCAGCGCGTCGGGGCTGGTGCAGTGCGCCTCGTTCACCAGCACCTCGCCGACCTCCCGGGCGGGTGCCGGGCTGAACGGGTAGGCGTGCAGCGCCTCTCCCAGCCGGATGGCCAGCGGGTGGAGGAAGTCCTCCAACTCGGCGCGGGAGAGCGAGGTCTGGGTGGCCGGGTAGACGGCGCGGCTCCAGATCCGCGCGAAGCGGCGCGGTCCGTCCTCGCCCTCCGCCGGGCCGGTGCCGCTGTGTGTCGAGCTCGTATGCCCCTCGTGCTGTGCGGGCTCGTCCTGGGGGGTCACTCGGACAGTCCCGCCTTACGGCCCACTCCGGCGAATCCGCCGAAGACGGCGGGGTCCTCGTGCTCCGTGGGACTGTCGGGGCGCCAGCGCGGCACTGCGACCAGACCCGGCTCCACCATCTCGAACTCCTCGAAGAACTCCGCCACTTCCTGCTTGGACCGGATGACCAGCGGGGCGCTCGCGGTGCTGTAGACCTCCTGCAGCGCCGCGCCTCCGTCGCGCACGGGCCCGCCCTCGGGCGAGCCGTGGGTGAGCACCAGCAGACTGCCGGGCGCCAGGTGCCGGGCCAGCTCCGCCACGCACTTGCGGGGCTCGTCGCGGTCCTCGATGAAGTGCAGCAGCGCGACGAGCATCAGCACCACCGGCCGGCGGGGATCCAGCAGGTTCTCCACCTCGGGGCTCTCCAGGATGTCCTGCGGTGAGCGGAAGTCCGCCGAGACGATGCCCACCCTGCTGTCGCCCTCCAGCACCGCGCGGCTGTGCGCGACGGCCACCGGGTCGTTGTCGACGTAGACGACCCGCGCGTCGCGGTCGAGTGCGTGGGCCACCTCGTGGACGTTGCCGAAGGTGGGGATGCCCGAGCCGATGTCGAGGAACTGGGTGATCCCCTCCTGGACGGCGAAGCGGATCGCCCGGCGCATGAAGGCGCGGTTGGCCTGCATGATCTTGGGCAGTCCGGGCCAGGCCCTGATCGCCCGCCGTGCCGTCTCCCTGTCGACCTCGAAGTTGTGCGACCCGCCCAGGTAGTAGTCGTACATCCGCGACACGCTCGGCACGGTGAGATCGATGCCCTGCGGGGCCCAGGCGGGACGTTCCATCGAGGGGTCTCCAGCTCGCTTCATTCACCGGGGAGTTCCGGTCGGGGCCATGAGGCTACTGACCGAGAAGCGGCGCGTGGAAGGAAACAGCGTTACTGGGGCTGGATCTTGCCCGGGGCTTGACAGCCCGGCCGGGAGGTATCGGGGCATAGCGCACCGCAGGCCCCGTGATTTAATCAGTCTAATTGCGAACGAGTTGCAAGAGCGTGTGATCTCGAACAAGGAGTGTGCCACAGATGACTGCCCGGACGGTACGGACAGCCACCGCGATGGCCCTCGCCGCGGTCGTGCTCGTGGGGGCCCCGGCGTGCTCCGCGCCCGGCGACGGTGACGGTTCGGGCGGCGGCACGGACTCGCTCACGGTCGGCGTCGCCCAGGAGCCGGAGACCCTCAGCCCGCTGCTGGGCTACGGCAAGGAGGGCAACTCGAAGATATTCGACGGCCTGCTCACCCACGACGCCAAGATGCATCTGCGGCCCGCACTCGCCACGCGGCTGCCGAAGGTGAGCAAGGACGGCCGCACCTACACCTACGAGCTGCGCAAGGGCGTCACCTTCAGCAATGGCAAGCCCTTCACCGCCGAGGACGTCGTCTACACCTACGAGACGATCCTCGACAAGAAGACCAACAACGCGTCCAAGGGCGAACTGGACGCTGTCGAGAGCGTCCGGGCACAGGGTCGCCACCGGGTCGTCTTCCGGCTCAAGTACCCCTACGCCGCGTTCGCCGAGCGCACCGTGCTGCCCATCGCCTCCAAGGCCGTCGCCTCCAGGACCGACGTCAACACCGGCTCCTACAACACCAAGCCGGTGGGCACCGGACCGTACATGCTCACCAGCTGGCGCAAGGGCGAGAAGCTCAGCTTCAAGGCCAACCCGCGCTACTGGGGCGGCAAGCCGAAGGTCGAGCGGTTCACCGTGGCCGTCATCGAGGACGACGACGTGCGCGCCACCCGGTTGCGCTCCGGCGACCTGGACGGCGCCATCCTCCCGCCCAACCTCGCCAAGGCGTACGAGGAGGATGAGGAGAAGCGCACCTTCAGCGCCAAGACCGCCGACTACCGCGCCGTGACGCTCCCCAGCGGCAATCCGGTCACCAAGGACAAGGCGGTCCGCCGCGCCCTCGACCTGGCCGTCGACCGCAAGGCCCTGGTCAAGTCCGTCCTCAACGGTGCCGGCAAGCCTGCCTACGGTCCGCTGCCCACCGACAGCCCCTGGTTCGCCAAGGGCACCGAGCGCCCGCACGACCTGGCCCGCGCCAAGAAGATCCTGGGCGAGGCGGGCTGGAAGCCGGGCAAGGACGGCATCCGCGTCAAGGACGGCAGGCGCGCCGCGTTCACCCTCTGGTACTTCTCCGGCGACAAGCTGCGGCAGGACCACGCCCTGGCCTACGCCTCCGACGCCAAGAAGGCCGGCATCGACGTCAAGGTCCAGGCCGGCAGCCGGGAGGTCGTCCGCCCCAAGCTCGACCACGACGCGATGCTGATGGGCAACGGCTTCCCCGCCGACCCCGACTTCGACCTCTACCCGACACTGCACTCCTCGCAGATCGGTGACGGCTGGAACAACCTCGCCGCCTACCACGACAAGACGGTGGACAAGCAACTCGACGTGGCCCGCCGCAGCCGCGACCCCGAGGTGCGCAAGAACGCCTACGACAAGGTGCAGCGGGCGCTGGCGAAGAACCCCGGCTACACCTTCCTCACCCACATCGACCACGTCTATGTCATCGACGACAAGTGGCGTGGCCTGACCACCCAGGTCGAACCCCACGACCACGGCATCGGCGCCGGCCCCTGGTGGAACCTCCAGGACTGGAAGCCGGAGAAGTGAGTTCGCGCAACAGCCCGCTGCGCTCGGACAGTGCCTCTGTGCTCGCCGCGCGTGGGCAGTCCGCTCCCCCAGCCTCCGGCCGGGAGGTGCCCCCACGCCCCTGGCGGAACAGCTGCCCGCAAGCCGGTGGAACCGGCGCCCACAAGCGATGGCGCGCCGTCGCACGGCTGGTGGGGCGGCGGATGCTGGCCGCGATACCCGTGCTGGCGGCGGTCACGTTCGGGGTGTTCGCCGTAGCGGCGGCGTCCCCCTTCGACCCCGTGCAGCAGTACGCCGGGTCGGCCGGACTCAGCGCCTCGCAGGAGACGCTGGACCAACTGCGCAGCAATCTCGACGTCGACGGGCCCTTCACACAGCGCTGGTGGGACTGGCTGACCGGCGCGCTGTCGGGCGACCTGGGGGACTCCACCTCGCTGCGGCAGCCCGTCTCCCAGGTCATCGGTGAACGACTCGGCTGGTCGGTGCTGCTGTGCGCGGTGGGCTTCGTCTTCGCCGTCCTCGTCGGTACGGCTCTCGGCGTCGCCGCGGCACGCCGCAGGGGCGGGCTCCTGGACCGGACGGTCACCTCGCTCGCCTACACCCTGGAGGCCGCACCGCCCTTCTGGATCGGGCTGCTGGGCATCTGGCTGTTCGCCGTCCGGTTCGACGTACTGCCGGCCGGTGGACTGACCGACTCCGGCAGCGACGTCGTCACCGCGGGTGCGCTGCTGCGCCATCTCGCGCTGCCCGCACTGGTGCTGGGGCTCTCACAGGTGCCGTGGTTCTTGCTGTACGTACGCCAGGGTGTCGCCGACGCGCTGGAGGAGGACGCCGTGCGCGGGGCACGCGCCCGAGGGCTGGCCGAGCGCACGGTGCTGCTGCAGCACGCGCTGCGCTCCGGACTGCTGCCGCTGCTGACGCTGGTCGGTTCGCGAGTGCCCGAACTCATCACCGGAGCACTGCTGGTGGAGACCGTCTTCAGCTGGCCCGGTATCGCCTCGGCCACCGTCAAGGCCGCCACCGCGACGGACTTCCCGCTGCTGGCGGCCCTCACCACCCTGGCCACGGTGGCGGTGCTCGGCGGGAATCTGCTCTCCGACCTGCTGTACGGGCTGGCCGACCCGCGCGTCGCCCTGGAGGAGATGTGAGCGCCGTACTCAAGGGCGGCCCGACGCTCCGAGCCGGAAGCGGCCGCACGCTGCGCGTGCGCGCCTCGGCCGCGGTGCTCGTGGCCGTGCTCGCCGCCGTACTCCTGGTGCCGCTGCTGTTCCCGCTGGACGAGCAGGCCGTCGACATGGCCAACAAGCTGCATGCCCCCTCGGCAGCCCACCCGTTCGGCACCGACGACGTGGGCCGCGACGTACTGCTGCGCTGCGTCTACGGGCTGCGCGTCTCGCTGCTGGTCGGCGTGGTGGCCGCGCTGGCGGCGACCGTCATCGGCACCGCCGTCGGTGCGGCTGCCGGTGCCGCCGGCGGCCGCGCGGACCGCATGGTGATGCGGGTGGTGGACGTCTTCTCCTCCGTACCGCACCTGCTGCTGGGCATCTTCATCGTCGCCATGTTCCGCCCCGGTGTCTGGCCCGTCGTCGCCTCCGTCGGACTCACCCACTGGCTGTCCACCGCACGGATCGTCCGCGCCGAGATGCTGTCCCTGCGCTCCCGGGACTTCGTCGACGCCGCGGTCTCAGGCGGCGCCTCGCGGTGGCGGGTCGCCGTACGCCATCTGCTGCCGGGGGTGCTGCCGCAGGCGGGGCTCGCCGCCGTGCTGATGGTGCCGCACGCCATCTGGCACGAGTCGGCGCTCTCCTTCCTGGGCCTCGGACTGCCCACGCACCGCGCCAGCCTGGGCAACATGATCCAAAGCGCCCGGGGCACGCTGCTGGCCGGCGACTGGTGGCCCACACTCTTCCCCGGCCTGTTCCTCATCATCCCCACCCTCGCCATCGCCTCACTGGCCGGCGTATGGCGGGAGCGGATCAACCCGCGGCGCCGATCGGAGCTGATGCTGTGAGCCAGGACACGGCCACGACGGACGGCACGCACCGCCCGCTGCTGCGGGTACGGGAGCTGACCGTTCGCTTCGGGATGCGCCACGGCCGCCGGATCGCCGCCGTCAGCGACGTCTCCTTCGACCTGGCGGCCGGGGAGTGCCTGGCGCTGGTGGGGGAGAGCGGCTGCGGAAAGTCGGTGCTCGCCTCCGCAC
>NZ_JAGPXJ010000156.1:0-9255 GCF_018070605.1 Streptomyces sp. B15 | reverse complement strand
GCTGGCTGGCCTGCCGCATGATCGCCGAGGAGTGGGGCACCGGCGAACTGCTCGCCCTCTACGAGCGCGCGGGCCGCGAGCACAAGGGCGGCCGTCCCGACGCCGACGCGGCGCTCCGGTCCGTCCTGGGCACGGGGCAGGCGGAATTCACCGAGCGCTGGCAGGCCTACCTCCGCCGGCAGCTGGCTCCCGACGCCGGCTGAGGCACCGCCCGGCGGGGAAGGGCCTCGGCCTGAGGGGGCGAAGGAGCCGCGCCCCGAGCGCGGGGCCCAGGCTCCACCCGCTCCCGCGGCGGCACCGCGGAGCGCGCCGCCGCGGTGGAGCGCCACAGCCGGACACCGGCGATCACGGTCGCCACCACCAGCAGCACATTCCGCGCGGCCAGCACCAGCACCCCCTTCCCCTCGCTGGCCACCACGTCCGCGAACCAGACGGGGAACTCCAACTGCGTCAGTCCGGCGGCCACGACCACCAGCCAGCCGGGCAGGGCCTGCCGGCTGGCCCGCAGGGTCAGACAGACCGCCGCCAGCCCCACCAGCCAGACCAGATACTGCGGGCTCAGCACCCGGCTGGTGACGACGAAGACCAGCACGGCGGTGAACGCGGTGTCCGCCACGGTGGCGGGGGTCCAGGTGCGGGCCCGCAGCCGCCACAGCACCAGCCACCCGAAACCCGCGCCCGTCAGTACGACGGCCACGTTGCTCACCGTCCGCACGCCCGGCCCCACGAACTCCATGGAGCCGTAGCGCAGCAGCACCTGGCCCTCCCAGCCGAACTGCCGGGCGGCGTGCAGCGCCAGCGAGGAGACCGATTCCACCTCGGTGCCCCGGCCGCCCTGCGCGGACAGGAAGTCCAGCGCACCCGGCATCGTGGCGGCGAAGCCGGCCGTCACCACCGCTACGGTCACGAGCGCGCTCAGCCAGATGATCCGCGTCGCCCGGCCGCGCGGCGTACCGAGCAGCAACAGCACCGGCCACACCTTCACCAAGGCGCCCACCCCGGCCAGCACCCCCGCGGTCCGGGGATGCCGGACGGCGGCCAGCAGCGCGGCGACGGCGAGTGCCGTGACCATCAGGTCGTAGCGCGCGTACGCCGTCGGTCCCAGCAGCGGCACCCCGACGACCCACGCCCACACCCCGGCGCGCCGCCGGGTGCCGGCTTCCGCGTCCCGCGGGCCGCGCTGTCGTACGGCGTACAGCAGCAGTCCGAACACCAGCGCGTCGGCGGCGCAGGCGAGCGCGAAGAACGCGGAGGTGTAGTCGAGCAGACCGACCCCGGTGAGCAGCCCGGGAGAGAGGATCACCAGGGCCGCGGCGGGCGGGTACTGCCATGTCACATCACCGGACGGAAAGGTTCCGTCGCTCAGCCGGTCGAACCAGCCGTGGTAGATCACCGAGACGTCGGAGGTGATGTCCATACCGCCGGGCACGGTCAACACCTTGCACACGTACAGCAGCAGCACCACCCGGGTGGCCGCCCACACCAGCCCGGGCACCACCGCACCGCGGACTCTGTTCACCTCGCCCCGCACCCCTGTCCTTCCCACCACACTCTGCCCGCCCGGCCCGTCCCGGCACGCGGTACTGTCAGCCGCGATGCCCAAGACGATGCCCAAGACCCTGATCGTCACCAACGACTTCCCGCCCCGCCCCGGCGGCATCCAGGCGTTCCTGCACAGCATGGCGCTGCGCCTGGACCCGGACCGGGTCGTCGTCTACGCCTCCACCTGGAAGCGGGGAGCGGAGGGCGCGGAAGCCACGGCGGCGTTCGACGCCGAGCAGCCCTTCACGGTCGTCCGCGACCGTACGACGATGCTGCTGCCCACTCGGCGCGTGACCAAGCGTGCCGTCTCGCTGCTGCGCGAGCACGACTGCCGCGCGGTGTGGTTCGGCGCCGCCGCTCCACTGGGGCTGATGGCGCCCGCACTGCGCAAGGCGGGCGCCGAGCGGATCGTGGCGACCACGCACGGCCACGAGGCGGGCTGGGCGCAGCTCCCGGCGGCCCGCAGCCTGCTGCGGCGGATCGGCGAGGAGACCGACACCCTCACCTACCTCGGCGAGTACACCCGCCGCAGGATCGCCCGCGCCCTCACCGGCGAGGCCGCCGCGCGGATGGCGCAGCTGCCGCCCGGCGTGGACGAGAAGACCTTCCACCCCGGCTCCGGCGGCGACGCGGTGCGCGCCCGGCTCGGACTGACCGACCGGCCCGTCGTCGTCTGCGTCTCCCGTCTCGTCCGCCGCAAGGGCCAGGACACCCTCATCGAGGCCATGCCCCGGGTGCTGGAGGCCGTACCCGAAGCGGTGCTGCTGATCGTCGGCGGCGGCCCCTACCGCGCCGAGCTGGAGAAGCTGGCCGCCTCCCGGGGGCTGACCGACGCCGTGCACTTCACCGGCCCGGTCGGCTGGGAGGAACTGCCCGCGCACTACGGCGCGGGTGACGTCTTCGCGATGCCGTGCCGCACCCGCCGGGGCGGGCTGGACGTGGAAGGGCTCGGCATCGTCTATCTGGAGGCCTCCGCCACCGGACTGCCCGTCGTGGCCGGCGACTCCGGGGGAGCGCCGGACGCCGTGCTGCCCGGCGAGACCGGCTGGGTCGTTCCCGGCGGCGACCCGGAGCAGACGGCCGACCGGTTGGTCGAACTGCTCCGCGATCCCGAACTGCGCTCCCGCATGGGTGCCAGGGGCCGCCGCTGGGTCGAGGAGCGCTGGCGCTGGGACCTGCTCGCCGAGAAGCTGCGCGAACTGCTGTGAGCCCGGCCCGCGCTCAACCGTTGCCGGCCGCGGCCGGTACCGGATCGAGCAGCGCCAGCTCCAGACCGGCGAGCCGCGCCGGGTCCGCGATCACCTCGTACTCCGCGATCCGGCCGGCCTCGCAACCGAACGTGAGCGCGCACAGCAGCCGTCCGCGCGGCGCCACGACGGCTCCCACGACCCCGTCCACCAGCGCGGTCTGCGCGTACCGCGACCGCTGGGCCAGCAGCACCGTGCCCCGCGCCACGGCGTCCGCCCCCCGCACCAGCTCGGCGGCGCCCGCGGGCAGTACGGCCGGATCGCTGCGCCGCACCACATCGGGCGCGAGCACGGTGAGCAGCGCGGACAGGTCCCCGCCGCGTGCGGCGGCCAGGAACGCCTCGACGAGCGAGCGCTGCTCGGCCACCTCTCCGGCGGGCAGGGCGGGTGTGCCCCGTACCCGGCTGCGGGCGCGGCTGGCGAGCTTCTTCGTGGCGACCGGGGAACGTTCGACCAGCGGCGCGATCTGCTCGAACGGCACGGCGAACATGTCGTGCAGCACGAACGCGACCCGCTCGGCGGGGCCGAGCGTGCCCAGGACGACGAGCAGTGCCCTGCCCACCGAGTCGGCCAGCACCACCTCCTCCTCCGGACCATCGCGCTCCTCCTGCGGGAAGCCTTCCGGCACCTGCCCTCCCACCGGCTCCTCGGGGCGGGCGGCGCGGGCGCGCAGCATGTCCAGACACACGCGGGAGACGACGGTACGCAGCCAGGCGGGCAGATTGTCGATGGAGTCGGCGTCCGTACGACTCAGCCTCAGCCAGGCCTCCTGCACGGCGTCCTCCGCCTCGCTGAGCGTGCCGAGCATCCGGTAGGAGACGGCCAGCAGCTGGCCGCGGTTCTTTTCGAATCGCCCGGCCAGCCCGGTCAGCTCGTCCATCGGTCACCTTTCCCTCGCGCGGTCCGTCACCTTCACCGACGTGTCCGACGGGAAAGAAGTGACCAGAACAGTGACCCGAATCATGAAGCACGACGCGCCCACGCCGTCCCTGCTGCATCTCGACGCCAGCGTGAGCCCGGCCGGCGAGTCCGTCAGCAGGCAGCTGACCGCGCTGTTCGCCGACAGCTGGCGCGAGCGGTACGGCGACACCCCGTGCGGCTACCGCTACCGGGACCTGGCGGCCGAGCCCGTCCCTCTCGTCACGGCCGCCTACGCCCGCTTCGGGTACTGGGTGGAGCGCCACGGCACGGTCGCGGCCGACCAGGTGGCCGCGCTGGTCAGGGACGCCGAGGACGAGCGCGTATGGCGGACGACGCTGCCGCTGGTCGAGGAGGTGCTCGCGGCGGACGTCCTGCTGCTGGGGGTGCCCATGTACAACCTGACGGTGCCCGCCGCACTGATGGCGTGGATCGACCGCGTCAGTTTCCCCGGCGCCCTCCTCGACCCCGGGACGGGGGACAGCCTGCTGCGGGACAAGCACGTCGTGGTCGTCGGCGCACGTGGCGGCGGCTACGGTCCCGGTGCCCCGCGTGCGGGCCTGGACTTCCAGGTTCCGTATCTGCGGGGGTACTTCACCGACCGCGGAGTGCCCGCTCAGCAGCTGCACTTCGTGACCGCCGAGCTGACCCGGGCCGGGGACGTGCCCCGGATGGCCCCGCTCCGGCCGCAGGCCGCCCGCTCGCTGGCCGCGGCGCGCGAGGCGGTCACCGAACTGGCGGCCCGGCTCGCGGCCCCGACCGGGGCGCGGGGGGCGGGAGAGGCCGCGAGCAAGCCGTGGACCGCCGACGACAACCAGGGGCGGCCCGTGACCGGAACGGCGTAGGCCGAGAGCCTGCAGCGGGTCCGTACGGGGCCGCTGAGCGCGGCGAGCCCGTGCAGCGGTGCAGCGGTGCCGCGCGACTACGCGTACAGCGCCTCGATCTCATCGGCGAAGTCCTTGGCGACCACGCCCCGCTTCAATTTCAAGGAGGGGGTGACATGGCCGGAGTCCTCGGTGAACTGCTCCCGCAGCACCCGGAACTTGCGGACCGACTCGGCCTTGGAGACGGCCTTGTTGCCCTCGTCCACGGCGGACTGCAGCTCGGCGAGCAGCTCGGCGTCGGCCAGCAGCTGCTCGTGGCCGAGGTGCTCCTTGCCGTGCTCGGCCGCCCAGCGGGGCAGGAACTCCTCGTCCACGGTCAGCAGGGCGCCGACGAAGGGGCGCCCGTCACCGACGACCATGCACTCCGCGACCAGCGCGTGGGCGCGGATGCGGTCCTCGATGACGGCGGGGGCGACGTTCTTGCCGCCCGCGGTCACCAGGATCTCCTTCTTGCGCCCGGTGATGGTCAGATAGCCGTCCACATCCAGCGTGCCCAGGTCACCGGTGTGGAACCAGCCGTCGGCCAGGGACTCGTCGCTGGCCTGCTGGTTGTTCCAGTAGCCGGTGAACAGGTGCTCGCCGTGCAGCAGGACCTCGCCGTCGTCGGCGATCCGGATGACGGAGCCGGGCAGCGGCTGCCCCACCGTACCGATCTTGGGACGGTCGTAGGGGTTGAAGGCGGTCGCTGCGCAGGACTCGGTGAGCCCGTACCCCTCCAGCACGGTGAAGCCGACACCGCGGAAGAAGTGGCCCAGCCGCGAACCCAGCGGCGCGCCGCCGGAGATGGCGTGGGTGGCCCGCCCGCCCAGCACCGAGCGGAGCTTGCTGTAGACCAGTTTGTCGAAGACCTTGTGCTGGATCCGCAGTTTGAGGGAGGGGCCGGCCGGGTCGTCCAGGGCGCGGCTGTAGGCACCGGCCACCTCGGCGGCCTTGTCGAAGATCTTGCCCTTGCCGCCCGCGACGGCCTGTGCCCGCGCGGAGTTGAAGACCTTCTCGAAGACGCGCGGGACGCCCAGCACCATCGTCGGCCGGAAGGAGCCGAGTTCGTCGGTGAGGGTCTTCAGGTCCGAGACGTGCCCCAGTTTGATCGGCGCCATCACGGCCGCCACCTGCACCAGCCGGCCGAAGACGTGGGCGACCGGCAGGAAGAGCAGCACCGACCCCTCGCCGGGCCGGAACATCGGGCGCAGCCGCTCGACCACGTTCCCGCACTCCGCGAAGAAGCTGCGGTGGGTGAGGACACAGCCCTTGGGGCGCCCGGTGGTGCCGGAGGTGTAGACGATGGTGGCGGGTGAGTCGGCGTCGGCGACGGAGCTGCGCTCCTCCACCAGTTCGTCGCTGATCCCGGCGCCGAGGGCGGCGAGTCGTGCGACGGCGCCCTCGCTCTGCTCGGCGCCCGTCGCGGGCTCGATCTGCCACACCTCGCGCAGTTCGGGCAGCCGGTCGCGGACGGAGTGGACGGCCGCCGCGTGGCTGTCGGTCTCCACCACGGCCGCGACGGCGCCCGAGTCGCCGAGGATCCAGCTGATCTGCTCGGGCGAGCTGGTCTCGTAGACGGGCACGGTGACGCCGCCCGCGCTCCAGATGGCGAAGTCCAGCAGTGTCCACTCGTAGCGGGTGCGCGACATCAGTCCCACCCGGTCGCCGGGCTCGACGCCCGCGGCGATCAGACCCTTGGCGGCCTGCCGTACCTCGGCGAGGAACGCGGCAGCCGTCAGGTCCTCCCACCGGCCGTCGCGCTTGCGCCCCATGACGGGGAGGTCCGGGTGCTGAGCCGCGTTCCGGCGGATGAGGTCCGTCAGATTTCCCTCTGCGGGGACTTCGTAGAGGGCCGGAAGGCTGTACTCGCGCAAGACTGCTGCTCCTCGTCGGCGCGCCAACAGGGGCCGCGGGGGGTCGGCCTCCATTGGCTCGGTCCAGGGTCGGCGAACGATCCTGGAAGAATGACGGCCCGGACGTTACCCATCGGTATGGGGGCAGGGGTAGAGGGTGACGCTCAGATGTCTTGTGCGTCACAGGTGGAGATGGCTGATAGCAGCCTAGTCGAGGCGTTCGGGGACACGGAAGTCGCGAGGGGGAGGGAGCGGAAAGAGCGGGCGTACGGCGCTTTTCAGTCACCGACCGGCAGAACGGCGCCGCATGTCCGCGCGGATGCTCTCCCGCGGCTGCGCCCTCCCCGCGGTGTGCGGGGCGATCTAGGGTGGGCGCATGCGAGTCCATGTGGTCAGCGACGTACACGGCAACAGCGCGGACCTCGCGAAGGCGGGCGAGGGCGCAGACGCGCTGCTGTGCCTGGGAGACCTCATCCTCTTCCTCGACTACGCCGATCACTCGCGCGGCATCTTTCCCGACCTGTTCGGCGTGGAGAACGCGGACCGCATCGTCGCCCTGCGTACGGCCCGCCGCTTCGCCGAGGCCCGCACCCTCTCCCGGCAGCTGTGGGCCGGACTCGATCGCGATACGGCGATGGAGGCGGCGGTGCGCAAGCAGTACGCCGAACTGTTCGCGGCGTTCCCCACGCCCACGTACGCCACGTACGGCAACGTCGACATGCCGCCCCTGTGGCCCGAGTACGCGCGTCCGGGCGTGAACGTCCTGGACGGTGAGACGGTGGTGATCGGCGGATGGCGCTTCGGCTTCGTCGGCGGCGGACTGCGTACGCCGATGCGCACCCCCTACGAGATCGACGACGAGGCCTACGCGGCGAAGGTGGCCGCGCTGGGGGAGGTCGACGTGCTGTGCACCCACATTCCGCCGGAAGTGCCCGAGTTGTGCTACGACACCGTCGCGCGCCGCTTCGAGCGCGGAAGTCCGCACCTGCTGGAGGCCGTGCGTACGCTGCGTCCGCGCTACCACCTTTTCGGCCATGTCCACCAGCCGCTGGCCCGGCGCATGCGGATAGGCGCCACCGAGTGCGTCAACGTCGGCCACTTCAACGCGACCGGGGTGCCCTGGGTGCTGGAGTGGTGACCCGCGCGGCCCCGGGGCGGACGGGCGCGCGGTAGCCTTCCCCCGCAGACGCTTCCCCGCGCCACGGCGGGTATCCCGCACGGTCGTTCCACATCATTGCGGGCATTTCAGACACGGGTATATCGGAGGGCCATGGCGATGGCGGAACACACCAGCTCGAGCATCACCGTTGACGCGGCACCCGAGGCCGTGATGAACGTGATCTCCGACTTCCCCCGCTACCCGGAGTGGGCCGGCGAGGTGAAGGAGGCCGAGGTCCTCGGCCGGGACGAGCAGGGCCGCGCCGAGCAGGTGCGCCTGCTGCTGGACGCCGGAGCCATCAAGGACGAGCACACCCTCGCCTACGAGTGGATCGGGGAACCGGAGCCCCAGGAGGTGCGCTGGTCGCTGGTCAAATCCCAGATGCTGCGCTCCCTGGACGGCGTCTACCGCCTCACCCCGCTGGCCGGCGGCGAGCGGACCGAAGTCATGTACCAGCTCACCGTCGACGTCAAGATCCCCATGCTCGGGATGATCAAGCGCAAGGCCGAGAAGGTCATCATCGACCGCGCACTCGACGGGCTGAAGAAGCGTGTCGAGGCAGGCGGCGCCGCGGCCTCCAAGGACGGCAACTGACCGGCGCGGCGGGCCCCGGTACCGGGTCGGCGTACTCCGACGGTCCGGGCCCGCAGACGGTCCTGGTCACCGGAGCGGGCGGTGCGGGACGTACCACGGTGGCCGCCGCCACCGCCTGCGCCGCCGCGGCCCAGGGCCACCGCACCCTGCTGCTGAGCGCGGAGCCCGCACGCCGGCTGGCCGCGCTGCTGGGCACGGACCCGTCCGAGGCGTCAGGCGCACAGTCGGCCCCGCAGCCGCCCCGGGAGCCGGACCCCGGCAGGCCCGAACCGGTCGCCGGTGCGGCCGGGCTGTGGCTGCTGCGGATCGACTCCGGGGAGGAGTTCCGCAGGCAGGCCGTCGCTCTCCAGACGCGCGGCAAGACCGCGCTCGATCTGCTCGGTGCCGTACCGCTGGACGAGGACGAGCTGACCGAGCTCCCCGGCGCCGGCACCTTCGCACTGCTGCGCGCCCTGCACACCGCCCACCAGGGCGGCACCGGACAGAGTGCGGGGGGCGGCTGGGACATCGTCGTCGCCGACATGCCCGCGGCGCCCGAGGGCCTCAACCTGCTCGCACTGCCCGAACAGCTGCGCCGCTATCTGCGCCGGCTCGTACCCGCCGAGCGCCAGGCCGCCCGCGCCCTGCGCCCCCTGCTGGCCCAGCTCGCGGGCGCCCCCATGCCCGCCCAGTGGCTCTACGAGGCCGCCGGCCGCTGGTCGGACGAACTGGCCGGAGTGCAGCGGATCGTCGAGTCCCCGACGACGGTCGTCCGGCTCGTCACCGAGCCGGGCCCGCTCGCCGCCGAGGACCTGCGCACCGCGGGGGCCGGGCTGCGGCTGCACGGGCTCGCGCTGGAGTCCGTCGTCGCCAACCGGCTGCTGCCCACCGGCTCCTCGGACAGCTGGCTGACCGCGCTGGCCGGACAGCAGCAGACCGCGCTCGCCGCGCTGCGGGAGAAGTGCGAGGCCGAGTCCGTCCCGCTGTGCGAGCTGCCGCACCTGGGCCGCGACCCCCGCGGCCCCGAGGACCTGCGAGCCCTCGCCGACGCCGCCCGCACCGCCGTGGCCGCCGACGGGACGGCGGGCGAGGGCTCGCAG
>NZ_JAGPXJ010000155.1:0-9400 GCF_018070605.1 Streptomyces sp. B15 | reverse complement strand
TGCGCTGCTCGGGGTCCAGTCCCAGATCGCCTGCCCGGGCGTTGCGGGCGCGATCGGCTTCGGTGAACGCCCCCGACATGCCCTCCTGGAGGTCCCAGAACCCCCACGCGAGCGAGGTCGCCGGCAGCCCCAGCGCGCGCCGGTGGTGCGCCAGCGCGTCGAGGAACGCGTTTCCGGCCGCGTAACTGGCCTGTCCCGCGCCGCCGGCCAGCCCCGTCACCGACGAGAACAGCACCAGCGCCGACAGGTCCATCTCCCGTGTGAGGTCGTGCAGCTGCCACGCCGCAGCCGCCTTGGCCCGCAGTACGTCGTCGTACTGCTCCGCAGTGGCCGACTGCACCGTGGCGTCCCGCACCACAGCCGCTGTGTGTACGACAGCGGTCAGCGGATGTTCCGCCGGTACGGACGCGAACAGGGCGGCGAGCTCGGCGCGGTCGCTCGTGTCGCAGGCCACGATCCTTGCCTCGGCGCCGAGTTCGGCCAGTTCGGCCGCGAGCGCCTCGGCTCCGGGCGCCCTGTCCCCGCTCCGGCTGGCCAGCAGCAGTCGCCGCATGCCGTGCCGCTCGGCCAGGTGCCGCGCCACGACCCTGGCGAGCGCCCCCGTGCCTCCAGTGACGAGCACGGTGCCGTCGGGGTCGAGCGGAGGGCGGAAGGTGAGGACGGGAACCGGGCCACCGGCCGGGTCCGGGCCACTCGGGCCGGAGAGGTCCTGTGCCGGCTCGGGGGCGTGCCGCATGTCCCGTGGGACGACCGGCAGGGGGCGCAGCGCCTTCTCACCGAGGAGTGTGAGGAGCGCGCCCGTCGCGTCGGCCTCGCCCCTGGCCCACAGATCGGCCAGGCCGGAACGCCAGTGCGGGGACAGCTCGTCGGCCGCCAAGTCGCCGCTCCCGCTTTCCGGCTCCGCCTCGCGTCGGCCGCTCTCGGCGAGTGCACGGCACGCGGTCAGATAACCGGAGAGGGAGCCGGTGGCCTGGGCGCAGGTCCAGCCGTCGGGCAGTGCGGTGAGCAGGTGGGCTTCGGTCACCGCCGCAGGGGAGAGAGCGGGGAAGAGCCCCAGCACCCGGTCGCCCGGGGCGAACGCGTGGGTCCCGGGGCCGACGGCGGTGACGACGCCCGCGCCGTGCCCGTCCGGTGTGCCGGCGCGGAGAGCGACGCGTATCTGCCCGGCGGACGGCGGAGCTTCGTCCTGGGCGGCGCCGGTCTCCGGGAGGGCCGACGGCCCGGCGGGCTCGTCGTGGACCAGGCGCGGGACGAACAGACGGCCGCCACGCAGGGCGAGTTGGGGCTCGTCGACGTCCGGTGACGCAGCGCCGGGTACGGCGGCCGACGAGGTGTCCGCCTCATCGATGTCGAGCAGGACGAAGCGGTCCGGGTGCTCCGACTGGGCACCGCGCACCAGCCCCCACAGCACGGCGCCCGGGAGGTTGCCCACCCCTTCCCGGCCGCCCACGTCCACGGCGCCGCGAGTGACCAGGACGAGCCGTGCGGCGCTCTCGGGTCCGGCCAGCCACTCCTGGAGCAGCGACAGCGCCTCCCGGCCGCTCGGGTACAGCCGCCCCACCGGATCGTGCCCGGCGGGGGAGGGCCCGAGCGGAGCCAGCACGGTGTCGGGTTCGGGCTCCCCGGCGGCCACGGCGGCGCGGAGCGCTGAGAGATCGGGGTAGCAGGCGGCGCCCGGGAGCGCGGCCCGCAGCGCGGCGGCCGACGGATCGGCGGGGTCGGCGGCCAGGAGGGCCGCTCGCTGAGGGGGCGCGGCGCCGGTCGGGGCGAGCGGGTGCCAATCCAGCCGGAAGAGAGTGTTCCGGGCCGCCAGGCGGGCCTGGTCCAACTGCTCGGACCGCAACGGACGGAGTGTCAGGTCCGCCAGCGCGAGCACCGGCGCCCCCGTGCGGTCGGTCGCGGTCAGGGCGAGCCGGTCGGGTACGTCCGGACTGCGCGTGATGTGTACCCGGAGGCTCTCCGCGCCCGTTGCGTACAGCCGCAGCCCGCTCCAGGAGAACGGCATCCGGATCGCGTCACCGCCCACGTCCCTTCCGCCCTCCCCCTCGGCGTCCGCGAGCGCCGCTTCCAGAGCGTGGGCCTGGAGCGCGGCGTCGAGCAGTACGGGGTGCACCCCGTAGGCGTCCGCCTCCGCCCGCGCGTCCTGGGGCAGCTCCACCTCGGCGTAGACCGAGCCGTCCAGCCGCCAGGCGGCGGTGAGCCCCTGGAAGGCCGCGCCGTAGCTGGAGCCGCGGTCGGCGAGGTCCTGGTACAGATGCTCGGTCGGCAGCGGCTCGGCCCCCGGGGGTGGCCAACTCCCGGCCGGTGCGGCGCCCCCCGTCGGCTCCGTGCTGCTCATGGTGGCCAGAACGCCGGAGGCGTGCCGCGTCCAGGGCGGTGCTTCCTCCGTGCAGTCGTCGCCCGGCACCGGGCGCGAGTGCACGGTGAGGGCACGGTGGCCGTCCTCGTCCGGGGCGGCGACGGCGAGCTGCACCTCGACAGCGCCCTCGTCCGGCACGGTCAGCGGGTCGTGCAGGATCAGCTCCGCCACCTCGGCGCAGCCCGTTCGGTGCGCCGCGTGCAGTGCCAACTCGGCGATCGCCGTACCCGGCACCAGCACGGTGCCCAGCACCCGGTGCTCGGAGAGCCACGGCCGGGTGTGCGCCGACAGGCGGCCGGTGAACAGATGGGCGTCCTGCTCGGCGAGGTGCGCGGCGGCGCCCAGCAGCGGATGCCCGGCGGACGCCAGACCGAGGCTCGCGGCGTCCTGGGGCGTGCTGTCGCGCTCGTCCAGCCAGTAGCGGCGGCGCTGGAAGGCATAGGTGGGCAGGTCGACCATGCGTGGTGTGCACCCGGTGGGGAACCAGCGGGCCCAGTCGAGGGCGACCCCGTGGGTGAAGCCCGAAGCGAGGGCGCGCGCCAGCTGCTCCCTGCCCCCCTCGTCATGGCGCAGCGTGGGCACGGTGACTGCCTCCGCGCCGCACGCCTGAAGCGTGTCCTCCATTCCGAGGGAGAGGACCGGGTGCGGGGCGGCCTCGATGAAGACGCGGTGCCCGTCGCGTACCAGCGCCTCGACGGTCTCGGCGAACCTCACGGGCTCGCGCAGGTTCGTCACCCAGTAGCCGGTGTCCAGCGACGCGGTGTCGACGGGGGCGGCGGTCACGGTGGAGTAGAAGGCGACCGGCGCCGTCCGGGGCTCGATGCCTGCCAGTACCTTGTGCAGTTCGTCGGTGATCCGGTCGACCTGCGGGCCGTGCGAGGCGTAGTCCACGTCGATCAGCCGGGCCCGCAGCCCGTCCGCCTCGGCGCGCGCCACGAGTGCCGTCACGTCGTCGGGCGGGCCGGAGACCACGGTGGCGGAGGGGCCGTTGACCGCCGCGACCCCGGCGCCCGACCCCGCCTGGTCGATCAGCCGCCGGGCTTCGTCGCTGCTCACCCCGAGCGAGGCCATCGCCCCGCCCCCGGCGAGCTGGCGCAGCGCCCGGCTGCGCAGCGCCACGATCCGCGCTCCGTCCTCCAGCGAGAGAGACCCCGCCACACAGGCGGCAGCGATCTCGCCCTGGCTGTGACCGACCACGGCCGCGGGCCGCACCCCGTACTCGGCCCACACCGCAGCCAGCGACACCATCACCGCCCACAGCACCGGCTGCACCACATCCACCCGCGCCAGCTCGGCGCCGTCACCCCGCAGTACGTCCCCCAACGACCAGTCCACATGCGGCTTCAACGCCCGCTCGCACTCCGCGATCCGCACCGCGAACGCGGGCGAGGCATCCAGCAGTTCGACACCCATCCCCACCCACTGCGAACCCTGCCCCGGAAACACCAGGACGGGCCCGGTCCCGGTCGTCAGGGCCGGGGTGCCGGGGTGGACGAGAGCGGGATGCGGTTCTCCGGAGGCCAGCGCTCGGGTTCCGGCCAGGAGTTCGGCACGGTCCCGGCCGACGACCACGGCGCGGTGCTCGAAGACCGAGCGCGTCGTGGCCAGCGACCAGCTCACCTCTGCGGGGGTGAGCTCGGGCTCGGTCCGCAGCCGTTCGGCCAGGGCCGCCGCCTGGCCGCGCAGCCCCTCCGGGGTGCGGGCCGAGAGGACCCACGGGACTGGCCCGGTCGTCCGCGCGGGCTCGGGCGGCGCGTCCCGGCCCTCCGGTACCGGCCCGTCCTGCGGCGCCTCCTCGACGATCACATGGGCGTTCGTACCGCTGATGCCGAAGGCCGAGACGCCGGCCCGCCGGGGCCTCTCCTGACGGGGCCAGTCGGTGCGTTCGGTCAGCAGCTGTACGGCGCCCGCGTCCCAGTCCACGTGCGGGGAGGGCGCGTCGAGGTGGACCGTGGCGGGCAGCACCCCGTGCCGCAGGGCCATCACCATCTTGATCACGCCTGCGGCTCCCGCTGCCGCCTGGGTGTGTCCGAGGTTGGACTTGACCGAGCCGAGCCGCAGCGGCCTGTCCGCGGGTCGGCCCTGGCCGTACGTCGCGAGCAGTGCCCGCGCCTCGATCGGGTCGCCCAGCGTGGTTCCCGTGCCGTGGCCCTCGACCACGTCCACGTCGGAGGCGGTCAACCGGGCGTTGGCCAGGGCCTGTCGGATCACCCTCTCCTGCGAGGGGCCGTTGGGTGCCGTGAGCCCGTTGCTCGCGCCGTCCTGGTTGACGGCGGAGCCCCGGAGCACCGCGAGCACCCGGTGACCGTTGCGGCGCGCGTCCGACAGCCGCTCCAGCACCACCAGTCCGGCCCCCTCCGACCAGCCGGTCCCGTCGGCCGCCGCCGCGAAGGACTTGCACCGCCCGTCGGGAGCCAGCCCCCGCTGCCGCGAGAACTCGATGAAGGCTCCGGCTGTCGCCATCACCGATACCCCGCCCGCCAGCGCGAGGGTGCACTCGCCCTGGCGCAGCGACTGGCAGGCCAGGTGCATCGCGGTCAGCGACGAGGAGCAGGCCGTGTCCACCGTCACCGCCGGCCCCTCCAGGCCGAGTGTGTAGGCGATGCGGCCGGACACCACGCTGCCGAGGTTGCCGGTGCCGACGTACCCCTCGACGTCGCTCGTCAGGTCACCGATGAACGACAGGTAGTCGTGCGAGCTGACCCCGGCGAAGACCCCTGTCTCGCTGCCGCGCAGCGCCTCGCGGGGCAGCCCCGCCCGTTCGAACGCCTCCCACGCGGTCTCCAGCAGCAGCCGCTGCTGCGGGTCCATCGCCACCGCCTCACGCGGACCGATGTCGAAGAACCCGGCGTCGAAGTCGACGGCGTCCGCGCAGAACCCGCCCTCGGTGACGTACGTCGTGCCGTGGTGGTCGGGGTCGGGGTCGTGCAGCGCCTCGGCGTCCCAGCCGCGTTCGGCGGGGAAGCCGCCGATGGCGTCGCCGCCGTCGGCCACCAGCCGCCACAGGTCCTCGGGGGACCGGACGCCGCCGGGGTAGCGGCAGGCCATGCCGACGATCGCGACCGGCTCGGGCTCGGCCGCCGACGCCTCCCGCAGCTGCTGACGCGTCCGGCGCAACTCGGCGGTCACCCACCGCAGGTGTTCGAGAAGCTCTTCCTCTTTCGGCACGGAATCCACGCTCCTCAGGACTTGCCGAACTCGTCGGAGATGAGGTCGAAGATGTCTTCGGCCGTCGCCGTCCGCAGGTCGCCGTGTGCGTCGGAGTGCTCGGCGGCGGAGCCGTTGTGGGTGTCGCCCCACTTCGCCAGCAGCAGTTCCAGCCGCTGCGCCACGCGGCGTCTGGCGGCGCCGTCCAGCGTCTCGGGGGCGCACGCCGCGTCCCACCGGTCGAGCCCGGACAGCAGATGGCCCTCGGACGCGGCCTCGTCGTCGACCAGATGCTCGCGGAGCAGGTCGGCCAGCGCGCTGGGCGACGGATGGTCGAAGACGAGCGTCGGCGGGAGGGCGAGACCGGTGGTGGCGTTGAGCTGGTTGCGCAGTTGGACGGCGGTCAGCGAGTCGAAGCCCAGCTCCTTGAACGGCCTGGCCGGCGACACCTCGTCCGGGCCTCCGTGGCCGAGCACGGCCGCCACATGCGTCTGGACGTGCCGCAGCAGCAGATGCCGCTGCTGCTCGGGCGAGCCGCTGTCGGCGAGTTGGCGGCGCAGCGGCAGATCCGCGGGTTCCTGCCCGCCCTGCCCGTCCTGCGCCCCGGCGCCGGGCTCGCCCTCGGCAGGGGTCGGCCGAGCCAGGTCCGCGAGCAGCGGACTGGGGCGGCGCGTGGTCAGCGCGGCGGCGAACCGCTCCCAGTCGATGTCGGCCACGGCCAGGGCCGTTTCCCGGTCCTCCAGTGCCTGCCCCAGCGCGGCCAGCGCGCCTTCCGGGTCGAGCGGGGCCAGACCCCGGCGCCCGAAATAGGTGACGGCGGTGTCGTCGGCCGCCATCCCGGTGTCGCCCCAAGGACCCCACGCAACGCTGGTCGCGGGCAGCCCGAGGCCGCGGCGGTGCTCGGCGAGGGCGTCGAGGTAGGTGTTGGCTGCGGCGTACGATCCCTGCAGCCCGCTGCCCCAGGCGGCGGCGCCCGAGGAGAACAGCACGAAGGCGCTCAGCTCCTTCTCCCGCGTCAGCTCGTCGAGCAGAGCCGCCGCCTGCGCCTTGGGCCGCAGGATCCCCGCCATGTGCGCCGGGTCGAGGTCCGGGAACGGCATGTTCTCCGGGAGCCCGGCGGCATGGAAGACGGCGGTGAGGGGACGGTCTTCCGGTATGCCGTCGAGGAGCCGCTGCACGGCCGCACGGTCGGCGACGTCGCAGGCGGCGAGGGTGACCTCGGTGCCCGCCCCGCGCAGCTCGGCGGCGAGTTCCCGGGCCCCGGGGGCGTTCGGGCCCCTGCGGCCGGCCAGCAGCAGATGCGGCGCGCCGTTCCTGGCGAGCCAGCGGGCCAGATGCGCGCCGAGCGCGCCTGTGCCGCCGGTGACGAGCGTCGTGCCGGACGGCTGCCAGGCGCCGGCTCCCTCCGGTCCGGCAGCCGGGGCGCGGTGCAGGCGGCGGCAGTAGGTGCCGGTGGGCCGGATGGCCAGCTGATCCTCGCCAGTGCCCTCGGCGAACAGCGCCGCCAGCCGGTCGGGGACGTCCTCGTCGGCCTCGGCCGGCAGGTCGACCAGCCCGCCCCACCGCTGCGGCTCCTCCAGCGCCGCCACCCGGCCGAGCCCCCACGCCTGCGCCTGTACGGGGTGGAGGAGCGGATCGTCCGCCGAGACGGCCACCGCACCCTGCGTCACACACCACACGGCCGCCTCGACCTCGATGTCACCGAGCGCCTGGACCAGCGCCGTGGTCGCGGCCAGGCCCGCCGGTACCTCCGGGTGGTCCGGGTGGGGGTCCTCGTCCAGCGCCAGGAGGCTGAGGATCCTGTCCGGCGGCCGGCTGCCGGCGGCTTCCGACAACCGTTCGGCCAGCTCTTCACGGCAGGCCCCGGCGCGGGTGTCGACCGGCCACGCCTCGGCCGCCGCCCCGCACCGCCGCAGCGCCTCGGAGGCGGTCCGCACGGCCGGGTGCGCGTCGAACCCGGCGGGTACCAGCAGCAACCAGCCGCCGGGGAGCGACGGCGAGTCGCCGCTGCCGTTGCGGTGATGGCCGCCTTCCGTGACCGGGTCGGCCCCGGGCCCCGAGCCGCCGTCCGGGCGTGGCCCGGTGGCGGCATCGTCCAAGGCCGGTACCGGCACCCAGGTGGCGCGGTAGCGCCAGGAGTCGAGCCTGGCCTGTTCGCGGTGGTGGCGTCGCCAGTCGGACAGGATCGGGAGGGCGGGAAGCAGACTGGCCAGCGCCTCCCCGTCGCCGTCGAGCCGGAGCGTGGAGGCGACGGTCTCGGCGTCCTGCTCCTCGATCGCGTGCCACAGCCGGGATTCCGCCGCGTCGCGCAGCCCGTCCGCGGCACCATGCCCGTCGGCGCCGAACCCCGCGGCCGGCGGCGCCACCCAGAACCGACGCCGCTGGAACGCGTACGTCGGCAACGGCACGAAACGCGGACCCGGTTCGGCGGGGAAGACGGCCCGCCAGTCGACCCGGGCCCCGGCGGCGAAGGCGCCCGCCACCGCGCGTACCACCTGGGCCGGATCGCCCCGGTCGCGGTGGAGCGTGGGCACGGCCGCCGCTGCCACCCCCGCCTCCTCGAAGCACTCCTGCATTCCTACGGTCAGCACGGGATGGGTGCTGACCTCGATGAAGAGGCGGTGCCCGTCGTCGAGCAGGGCGCGGATCGTGTCGGCGAACCGTACGCGCTCGCGCAGATTCGTCACCCAGTAGTCGGCGTCCAGTTCGACGGGGTCCAGCGGTCCCGCCGTCACTGCGGAGTAGAAGGCGACATCGGCGTCGGCCGCGGGCAGGATCCCCGAGAGCGTCGCCGTCAACTCGTCACCGATCCGGTCGACCTGCGCGCTGTGCGAGGCGTAGTCCACGTCGATGAGCCGGGCGCGCAACCCCTCGCCGTCGGCCCGTGCCACCACGTCGGCGACCGCCTCCGGCGGCCCCGAGATCACCGTGGACGACGGCCCGTTCACCGCCGCGACTCCCACCGCCCCGGTGTGCCCGTACGCGTCGATCAGCTCCGCCGCACGCTCTTCGCCCACGCCCAGCGACGCCATCGCGCCGCTGCCCGCCAACTCCCGCAGGGCCTGGCTGCGCAGCGCGACGATCCGCGCACCGTCCTCCAGCGGCAGCGCCCCGGCGACGCAGGCGGCGGCGATCTCGCCCTGGCTGTGCCCGACGACCGCTGCCGGGGTCACCCCGTGGTCCGCCCAGACAGCGGCCAGCGACACCATCGTCGCCCACAGCGCGGGCTGCACCACCTCCACGCGCTCCAGACCGGCCCCGCCGTCGGAACCTGTCAGCACCTCGGTCAGCGACCAGTCGACGTACGGCGACAGCGCCCACTCGCACTCGGCCATGCGATCGGCGAACGTCGATGAAGACGCCAGCAGTTCGGCCGCCATGCCGACCCACTGCGAGCCCTGCCCCGGGAAGACCAGCACCGGCCCGCCCGCGTCCGAGGACACCGCTGGGGCGCCCGGATCGAGCACGGTCGGATGCGGCAGACCGGCCGCCAACGCCCGCAGACCGGCGGTCAACTCCGCGCGGTCCTCGCCGACGACCACGGCGCGGTGCTCGAACGCCGACCTGCCGGCCGCCAGCGTCCAGCCCACATCGACGGGGGACAGGTCCGGCTCGGCGGCCACCCGCGCGGCCAGCGCGGCAGCCTGCCCGCGCAGCGCCTCGACGCCGCGCGCCGAGACGGGCCACGGAATCAGGCCCGGCCCGCCCGTTCCGGCCGATTCGGCGGGCACCGGCTCTGCCGCCTCCTCGCCCTCCGGCAGCTGCGGCGCCTGCTCCAACAGCAGATGGGCGTTGGTGCCGCTGATACCGAAGGCCGATACGCCCGCCCGACGCGGATGCCCGCGCTCCGGCCACTCGGCCCGCTCGGTCAGCAGCCGTACGGCACCCGACTCC
>NZ_JAGPXJ010000154.1:0-9562 GCF_018070605.1 Streptomyces sp. B15 | reverse complement strand
ATCTCGGCGGCGATCCGGCCCTCCGCCCGGTCGACGGGGACGTCCTTTATCGCGCCGAAATACGCGTCCCGCGGCAGACACGCCAGCTCCATCCGCAGGTCGGAGGGGGCGCGCAGCCGGACCGGAGGCGCCTTGGGTATCTCGTCGGCCCGCGCCGTCAGCTCCCGCAGGGCGTCCAGGAGCCGTCCGGTGGTCTCCCGGTCGTCGGCGTGGGTGAGCTGGGTGTTGATTCTGCGGTGGTCGCTGATGTGGACGTCGAGGTGCCGGTGCTCACGGAGCCAGTCGGCGGCCTGGTAGCCGTTGAGCGGTAGCTCGTCCAGGTCGATGACGACGGGCAGCGGGTCCAGATCCGCTGCCTTGCCCTCACCGACGAAGTCGGCCCGGTCGTTGACGTGCAGCCCGTCCATGGCCTCCACCCGCTGCCGCACCTCGGCCGCGAGGCCGAGCGCGTGCGAGAGCAGGTGGTGGCCGTGCTGCACCATCTGGCGGCGCCAGCCGTCCAGACCGGCGTAGAGCAGCACATTGGGGCTGGTGGTGCCCAGCAGGTCGGCGCGCTGGGCGAGCAGCAGCGGGTCGATGTGGTCGCCCTGCAGATGGAAGACGGAGCCCTGCTCGAAGCCGCTGCCCATCTTGTGGATGCTGGTCACGCAGACGTCGGCGCCCGCGTCCATCGCCCAGGTGGGCAGGTCGGGGTGGAAGGGCAGATGGGCACCCCACGCCTCGTCCACGATGAGCGGCCGCCCGTGGCGGTGGCAGACCTCCGCGACGGTGTGCAGATCCGCGCAGGTGCCGTACGGGGTGGGGCTGGTGACCAGGGCGCCGCGCGCGTCGGGGTGCTCCGCGAAGGCGGCCTCGAACGCGGCGGCCGAGGGGGCGTGCGCCAGCAGCCGTTCCTCGTCCCACTGCGGCTCCACCCAGACCGGGTGGATGCCCGACAGCAGCAGCCCGGAGATCACCGACTTGTGGGCGTCCCTGCCGACCAGCAGCTTCTCGTGCGGCCCGGCAACCGCCAGCATGGCGGCCTTCACGGACAGCGAGCTGCCGCAGGTGGAGAAGAAGGTGTGCTCGGCGTGGACGGCCTCCGCCATCAGCTGTTCGGCCTTGACCAGCACGGCACCGCGGGTGCGTCGGTCGTCCAGCCCGCCGGAGGCCAGGACGTCGCCGTGGAAGACGGCGTCGCCCAGCACCCCGCGCACCCGGGGGTCGGCGCCACGCGCCTGCTTGTGTCCCGGCGGGGTGAACGGCAGCTCCCCCGCCGCCTGGTATCGGGCCAGTGCCTCCAGCACTGGTGCGGTGTTGTGGTCCATGCGTCCCCGGGTGCCCTCTCGGACCGAAGAGAACCGGAGAGGGCTTGCCCTGCGCCTCCTGCGTACGCGCCGCATGGGGCTGCGCTTCGTGAGGGGCGCTGCACTCCGTAGCGGAGGCGGTGTACGGCTAGCGGCGTTCACGCGGCGTCTCGCGGACGACGTCCTCGGGCCGCTTGTCGTCCCGCAGGCCCAGAAAGCGGGGGTGCCGCAGCATGCCGTCGCGGGTCCACTCGGTGAAGCCGATCTGCGCCACGAGCCGGGGCTCCACCCAGTGCGCGCCGTGCTCGCGGACCGGGTCGGCGAACGGACAGCGGCGGACCTCCAGCTCGTCCAGCCCGCGGCGCAGGGTCACCAGCGTGCCGCGGTCGTAGCCGGTGCCGACCTTGCCCGCGTAGCGCAGCGCGCCCTCCTCGTAGTAGCCGAGCAGCAGTGCCCCGAAGCCCACTCGGCTTCCGGCTGGTTCGGTGAAGCCCCCGATGACGAGTTCCTGGCCGCCCGCGCACTTGAGCTTGAGCCAGTCGGAGGAGCGGCGCGGCTGGTAGCGCCCGTCGGCGCGCTTGGCGATCAGCCCCTCCCAGCCGTGCCGGCACGCCTCGTCCAGCAGTTGCGGGCCGCCCTCGTTGCGGTGGGTGGTGAAGCGCAGGGGGGCGTGGAAGTCCAGTGCCCTGCGCAGCAGCGACTTGCGGGTGCGCAGCGGGAGCCGGGTCAGGTCCATGCCGTCGAGCCGCAGCAGGTCGAACACGTAGTAGGTGATGGCAACCCCGCTGGCTCTGGCCTGCCGTTCGGTGCTCAGCTGCATACGCTGCTGAAGGCGGGCGAAGTCGGTGCGACCGTGCGCGAAGGCGACGATCTCGCCGTCCACGGTGAAGTCGGCGCGGCTCTGTGCGGCCAGTGCGTCGGCGATCTCGGGGTACGTCGCCTCGACGCGCCGGCCCGACCGGGACAGCAGCCGTGCGCTCCCGTCCTCGCGTACCGCGAGCACTCGCACACCGTCGAGTTTGCGTTCGAATATCCAGCCGCTTGCCGGGAAGTCCCGTCTGCCGGTCAGCTCGGCGCGCATGGGCTTCTCCGCCAGCGCCGCACCCGGCGGCGCCCGGCGCAGCAGCGCGCGCTGGTCGGCGGGAAGGGTGTCGAGCAGATCGCTCATGACCGCCCGCCCTCGCGGGTCCACTCCTCCGTCGCCTCCTGTGCGACCTGTTTGAGCGTCCGGTCGCTGCGGGCCGAGCGGACGCGCCATGGATCAGGGGTGCCGCGGGAGGAGGCGTGGCTGTCGTTCTTCTTGACCAGCAGCCATGCCTCCCGTTCGCCGTCCTCCCCGCTGCGGAAGCGGGAGAGCGCCCAGTCGCCGCGCAGCTTGCCGCCGTGCATCCGGAAGGAGATGTGTCCCTTGTCCAGCGCCTTGCCGAAGTCACGGGAGAGCGGTTCGTAGGTGCCTTCGTCCCACACGATGACCGGCCCGGCGCCGTACTCCCCCTCCGGGATGACGCCCTCGAAGGTGCGGTACTCAAGGGGGTGGTCCTCGACCGGCATGGCCAGCCGCTTGTCGTGCGGATCCGTCGAGGGCCCCTTGGGTACCGACCACGACTTGAGCACGCCGTCCCACTCCAGCCGGAAGTCGAAGTGCAGGCTCGTCGCATCGTGGATCTGCACCACGTAGTGCGGCTCCTCGTCCCGCTCCGTGCGCTTGCCCTTGGGCTCAGCGGTCCGGTCGAAACGCCGCTTGCCGCGATACGCCTTCAGCGCGTCGTCGTCGCCACTCACGCCTCGTCCTCACGTTCCGTGCCGCGTCCTGTCCGCCTGGTTCCGTCCGCCCGCGTAACGCGCGGAAACTCGCGCTGCTCGCGCGCTCTCGCACCTCCCGCGTTCCCACTGTCCCGCGGAACACACGGGCTCGCAGTGGGAGCCCGTGGACCGCCACCGCCCCGGTCCGAGGTCGCCGGCCGGCGCACGGGGGCGGGTGGACGCCGTCGACACCGCTCGGGGCGCCATTACCGAATGCTTGAGCCATATACGTTTCGTCGGTACAGCAGACCGGAGTACACGAGCGGCGGCAGCGCCGCTGAGCCGAACGAGCGGCGTACCCAATCCCGCGGCGCGTCAGTTGACTTCATCGGAGGCGCGCGCACCGTACCGGCCCGCCTCCGCCACCGGAGACGAGGAGGGCCGCATGACGTCGACACCCCGTACGCCTGCCACCACCACCGCACCCGCGTCCGCGCCGTCGGCCCGCCGGGCGCCCGCCACCGCGGCACCGCTCCCCCAGGACGAACTCGCCGCCTACCTCGCCGCTCACCCCGCCCCGGCCGCCGCGGTGGACGCGGTGATCCGCGACGAGCGGGGCCGCATCCTGGTCGTCGACCCGGTCTACAAGGCCGGCTGGGACCTGCCCGGCGGCATGGTCGACGACGAGGGCCTGGTCGACGCGCTCGTACGGGAGCTCCGCGAGGAGCTGCGGCCGGCCGCGCTGCGGGTCGGCCGCCTGCTGGCCGTCGACAACGTACCGGCCACCGTGTACGGCAGGGCGCTGACCGCCTGCGTCTACGCCGTCCGGCTGCCGTACCCGGTGACCGTGGGGGACCTGCGGCTCCAGCCCGACGAACTGCGCGCCGCCGAGTTCCTGCCCCAGGACGAGGCGCTGCGCCGGCTCCCGGAACGGCTGCGCCGCCGCACGGCCGCCGCCCTCGGCGCCGAGCGCGGCGCTCATACGGCGCACCTGCTGGACGGCCACCCGGCGCCCCTCGACGACCGGGACCGCCGCGCGCTGCTGCCCAGCCCCGCCGTCGCCGCCGCCGCGCTGGTCACGGACGGTACGGGCCGGGTACTGGTACGGGACGCCGGAGCAGCCGGGGACACCTGGGACGCCTGGGACACCCGAGAGGAGGGGGCCACCTGTCGGCTGCCGGGCACCCTGGTGTCCGCCGCCGAAACCCCCGCGGAGGGCGCGGCCCGGGCCCTGGAGACCCAGCTGGGGCGGGCGGCGGGCGTCTCGGTCGGCCGGCTGCTGGCCGTCGACAGCACACGGTGCCCGGCGGGCGGCCGGACGCTGATCACCCACCTCTTCGAGGCCCACGTCGCCCTCCCCGAACACCCCGCCGCCACCCGTCTGCTCCCGGCGGACGACGCCCTGCGCGCCCTCCCACCCCACGAAGCCCGCCTGCTGCGCAGCACCCCCGGCCGGACCCCTGGTGCCCAGGGGTCTACGGAAGAGTGAGAAGTGAGAAGAGTGAACGAGTGGGCCGTAACGAGCCCGAGGGTGGGCAGGATGAGACGGTGACTTCTCAAACCCGCGCGATGTCGTTCAACGCGGCGGCAGATCGTTATGCCGCGTACCGGCCGTCCTATCCGTCCGAACTCTTCGGCGCCCTGGCGGAGCTGGCCGGATTTCCGCTGGCAGGGGCCCGGGTCGCCGATGTCGGAGCCGGCACGGGCATATCCACCGCCCAGTTGCTGGAGCGCGGCGCCGAGGTGATCGCCGTGGAGCCGGGCGCGGGCATGGCCGCATGGTTCCGAAAGAGCCTGCCGGACGCCCCGTTGATCCGCGGGGACGCCAACGCACTGCCACTGGCGGACAGCAGCCGCGACCTGATCACCTACGCGCAGTCCTGGCACTGGACCGACACCGCGCGTTCGGTTCCCGAAGCGCTGCGGGTGTTGCGTCCGGGCGGCTCGCTCGCCATCTGGTGGAACATCACCGCCCTGGACGTGCCGTGGATCGCCGAGCAGACGGAGCGCATCACGCGCCACACCGGCGCCACCTCTCCCTCCCTGTCCCCCATCGACGACCCCGACGCGGTACGAAGAGCGGGGCTCGACGGGCTCCGCATCGCCCGCCGCCATGTGCGGTGGAGCCGTACCGTGCCGCTCGACACCCATCTGGGCAATCTCGCCAGCCATTCCGGGTTCCTCGTCATGGACGAGGAGGAGACCCGGGAGTTCCTGGACGCCGAACGCGTCCGGCTGCGCGCGCTCTTCCCCGACGAGCGGATTGCGGAGACATATGTGGTCGACCTGTGGGTGGCGGGCGACGCCGAGGGCGGTCCGGCGCAGGCCGGGCACCCGACGCGCTAGCCGAGCGCCGAGCGGACCAGCCCCACCAATTCCGCTGTGCGCTCGTTGACGAAGAAGTGGTCGCCGGGCACGGGCCGGAATGTGAAGGGTCCGCTGGTCAACTCGCCCCACGCCCGCATGGAGCCGGGCGGGAACGTGGTGTCGGCCAGCCCGGCGAGCGCGGTCACCGGGCAGCTCAACAGCGGCTCGGCCGACGGCACCTCCGGCCCGGGGCCTGACCAGGGACGGTAGGTCTCGGCCAGGGTGAAGTCGGCGCGCAGCCCGACCCGCGCCAGCTCGACCGCCGCCGGATCGTCGAACAGTTCGACGGGCACCTGCCCGTAGAGCCCCAGCGTGGTCAGGAAGGCCGCGCGCGGCAGATCGTGGACCGGTTCCCGGCCCAGCGGCAGTTGGGGCGGGCGCTGCGCCGCGACCGTCAGACCCAGCGGCACCTGCCCGGTGGCCTCCAGCCGGCGCGCGGCCTCGAAGGCGACCAGCGCGCCGAGGCTGTGGCCGAAGAGCGCGTAGCCGTCCGCGCCGCCCACCTGCTGCCGCAGCTGCGGCAGCAGGTGGGCCATCAGACCGTCCATGGTGGTGTGCGGCGGCTCCGTCGCCCTGCCCTCCCGGCCGGGGAGCTGAACCGGGACCACCTCGATCTCGGGTGCGAGCAGCCGCTGCCAGGGGCGGTAGGCGGAGGCGCCCTGTCCGGCGCAGGGGAAGCACAGCAGGCGCACCCGCGCCCGTCCCCCGGGCTCGGGCGGTGCCGGTGGCGGGAAGGGGAACCAGGGGCTGGTGCTGTGCGCCGGGGTGGTGGTGCTCATGCGGTGATGATCCCTGCGATGGCTCGTACGGTGGGGTTCTCGATGAGGGTCGCGATGGGCAGATCGGTGTCGAACTCCCGGCGCACCCGGGCGGCGAGCTGCACGCCGACGAGCGAGTTGCCGCCGAGTGCGAAGAAGTCGTCGTCCATCCCGATGTCGTCGATGCCCAGCGCCTCGGACCACAGCCGCGCCAGCCGCCGGTGGGTGTCGGCCGGTGCCGCGCCGTTCTCCCGCTCCGGCTCGCGGGCGGCGGATCCCGGCGGCCGGGTGCCCTCGGCGGTGGCGGCCGCCGGGAGGGCGGCCGGCTGCCCCGCGTCCGCGATCACGTCCTGGGTGAGCGCTTCGACGGCGCGCAACCGCCGCCCCATGCCCTCGGGGATGACGACGACCTGGGGTCCGACGCGGTCGCCAAGAATGTGCCAGAGCGCCTGGATGCCCTCCTCGGGGCGGATCGCGAACTCACCGCCGAGGCCCTGTGCGGCGGACCGTCCGCCGGGGTCGGGGAGAGTGCCGGTGCTGTCCGCGGGGTGCGCGGCGGCGGTGATGCCGCGCCGGAACTCCTCGGGGTCCCGGACCCGCACCGTGTAGCCGGTCACATCCACGACCTCGCGGCCCTCGTCGTCGGTGAGGGTCAGATCGAAGGTCACCATGTTCCGGTGCGTGCTGCGCCGCCGCGAGTACACCTGGACCGTCGCCGGCAGCGGGCCCCGCACCGTGATGCTGCTGATGGAGAACGGCAGATAGCTCTGCCCCGTCGGACCGAGCTCCGGCAGATAGACGGAGTTGGAGGTCGCCGCGTCGAACAGCGCCGGATGGAGCGGATGGTCGGCCAGTTCGGCGAGATACGGTGCCGGCATCTCGATCTGGGCCAGCGTCGAGGAGTCGTCACGCCGCAGCTCCGCCAGGTTCGACCAGCGCGGCCCGAAGTCGACCAGGCCGAGCTCCGGGTAGTAGGACTCGGTGTCCGGCTTGACGACGGGAAAGCACTCCCGCAGCACATCCAGGTCGTGCACCTGCGCCTTGGCCTTGGGCGCGCTGCGGATCAGCCCCGTCGCATGCTGCGTCCACTCCCCCTCCTCCTCGGTGCGGCTGGCGACGGTGAAGTGGTAGCCGCCGCTCTCGGGGACGAGGGAGGTCCGCAGTGTGGTGCGGCCGTGGAGTGCGAGAACGGAGAGGAAGGTGACGTCGGTCAGCACCAGCCGGTCGTCCGCAGCCGGATCGTCCAGCAGCGCGTCCGCACCTGCCGCGCGGGCCATCTCCAGATAGCCCGTCGCGGGCCACACCGGCGTGTCGGCCACCCGGTGTTCGCGGGAGACCCAGTGCGTCTCACCGTCCAGCACGAGGCGGTAGGTGATGCTGCCGTCGGCGTTGTCGCTGCGCTCACCGAGGAGGGGCCCGTCGACCGTGCCCGTTGCGTGTCCGGCGTCGTGGGAGCCGTCGGCGTCGTGGGAGCCGTCGGCGTCGCGGGCGCCGTCGGTGTCGCGGACGTCACCGGTGTCGTGGGCGCCGTCGGGGCGTGGGTGGTCGACTGCTCCGTGCCCGTTCGACATGGCGAGGGAGGCCACGTCCACCGCCGGGTTGCCGGTCTGCAGGGCGCGGAAGGCGGCCGGGGCGAGGGCGTCCGCCTTGGCCGCCATGCCGACCTCGGCCCAGGCGTCCCAGTTGACGGAGACGGTGAAGCCAGGGCCCTCCACCGCGCGGGCGTGCGCATAAGCGTCCATGAAGGCGTTGGCCGACGCGTAGTCGGTCTGGCCGAGGTTTCCGGCGACGGAGGTGATGGAGGAGAAGAGCACCATCAGCTCCACCCGCTCCCCCAGCAGCCGGTCCAGTACCAGCGTGCCCGCCACCTTGGCCGCCATCACCCGCTCGGCTTCCGCCCGGGTCTTGAGCGCCAGCAGGCCGCCGCCCGGGACGCCTGCGGTGTGGAAGACCCCGTCGAACGCGCCGAACTGCCGCTCCCCGCGCTCCACCACGGCCCGCATCGCGGCCTCGTCCGCCACATCCGCGCGGCACACCAGCACATCGGCGCCGTACTCCTCGATCCGGCGCAGCCGCCGTACCGTCTCGCGCACGGAGTCGTCGGCGCCTCCGGCCGCGGTGTCCGTAGCCGCGGCGTCGGCGACCGCGGTGTCGGCGCCTCGCGCCGGGTCGCCGGTGAGCAGCCGGTCCCACTCCTCCCGCTCGGGGAACGGCGTGCGGGCGGTCAGTACGAGGCGGGCGCGTACGGCCTTGGCCAGGCCCTCGGCCACCGCCAGCCCGATGCCGCCGAGGCCACCGGTGATCAGATAGGTGCCGCGCTCGCGCAGCGGTCCCGCGGCTCCCTTGACCCGCGGCTCGGGGACCTGGCCGTAGCCGAGCAACCAGCGTCTGCGGCCCCGCATCGCGACCCAGCGGTCACCGCAGGCGGCGAACGGCGGGGCGGGCTGCCCGGCCCTGGCCAGCTCCTCCCACAGCCCCTGCTCGAAGCGGTCCTCGGCCACGTCCAGGCAGCGGACAGTGATCTCCGGCAGCTCCTTGGCCATCACGTCGCACACCCCGGTCACCGCGGCCCGCGCGGGGGCGACCGGTTCGGCACCGGAGACGGCGCGCAGCCGGGAGCCGACCACGTCCCAGCGCATTCCGGACACCGAGGCCGAGCCGCGGTCGGCGAACGCCTGGGCGAGGTGCAGCACGCTGAAGAAGCCGAGGTCCAGCCATCCGCCGACGTCGTCGGGACCGTACTTCGCGGTCGGGGGCGACTGCCCACCGAAGACAGCGGGCGGGCCCCACAACCAGCCGTGCAGGACCCGTGCGGGCAACAGACCGTCGGCGGTCAGGGAGTCGGCGAGTGCGTCGTAGTCCTCCCGGACGCCGGGGCGCAGTACATAGCGGCTGCCCGTGAGCCGTTCGAACCGTTCGCCCGGTTCGGCGGTCACCACCTGGGCGCCGGCGTGTCGCAGCCGGTTGACGATGCCGTCCAGGCCCTCGCCCCTGCGGAAGACCAGCCAGGTGCCGGTCGGCGAGCCGGTGCCGGGAGGCGGGGCGGGGTCCTCGCGCCATTCGGGACGGAAGAGCGCCCGTTCGATGGGCCGCCGTCCCTCGTCGGGCTGCGGCGGCTGCTCCTCGGGGGCGGAGGCCGCAGGCTGCTCGACAGGGTCGAGCCAGTGGACCGTGCGCTGGAAGGGGTAGGTGGGCAGCGGCACCCGACGCCAGTTCTCGCCCCGGTAACCGGCCCAGTCGACATCGGCGCCGGCAGCCCATAGGTCGGCCACGGCCCGGGCCAGGCAGCGCGGGCCGTCGTCGGCGCCCTGCGGCAGCGGCATCGTCGGCACCACGGTACGGTCCCGGCTGCCGGAGGCGACCGCCTGGGCGCGGGTCAGCCCGGTGAGCACCTGGCCGGGACCGTAC
>NZ_JAGPXJ010000153.1:0-9724 GCF_018070605.1 Streptomyces sp. B15 | reverse complement strand
CACCGAGGCGGGCGTCGACCTGGCCCGGCTGGCGGGGCTGCGGCCGGCCGCGGCCATCGTGGAGATCGCGGGCGAGGACGGCACCATGCTGCGACTGCCCGAGCTGGTGCCGTTCGCGCGCAAGCACGGGCTGCGGATCATCTCCATCGAGGACCTGATCGCCTACCGTCGCTCCGCCGAGCCCACCGTGCGCCGGGAGGCCGCGACGCGGCTGCCCACCCGGCACGGCGAGTTCCGTGCCTACGGCTACCGCTCCATCGTGGACGGGGTGGAACACATCGCGCTGGTCACCGGCGACATCACCGGCCCGGGTGACCTCGCGCGCTCCGCCGGCGGCGAGGACGTGCTCGTACGGGTGCATTCCGAGTGCCTGACCGGGGACGTCTTCGGCTCCCAGCGGTGCGACTGCGGACCGCAGCTGGAGGCGTCCTTGGAGCGCGTCCAGCGGGAGGGCCGGGGGATCGTGCTCTATCTGCGCGGGCACGAGGGCCGGGGCATCGGACTGCTGTCCAAGCTGCGCGCCTACGAGCTGCAGGAGCGCGGTCGCGACACCCTCGACGCCAACCTCGAACTCGGCCTCCCCGCGGACGCGCGCGACTACGCGGCGGCCGCGCAGATCCTCACCGACCTGGGTGTGAAGTCCCTGCGGCTGATGACCAACAACCCGGAGAAGACCGCCGCGATGGTGCGGCACGGGCTGCGCGTCACCGGTCGGGAGCCGATGCCCGTGCAGGCGGGGGAGCACAACCTGCGCTATCTGCGCACCAAGCGCGACCGGATGGGCCACGACCTGCCGTGGCTGGACGCCGAGCGCACCTCCCGCTGCGGCACGCAGTGACCGGCGGGCCACCCCGTCCCGGCCCCGAGGGCCGAGAGCGCGGGCACCCGTCACCAACCGCACCGCACCCCTTCCCCAGAGCGTCAGCACCCACTTCCAGCACGACCAGCAACCACTTCGAGCACGAGGAGCACCGTGAGCGGCAAGGGCGCACCTGAACTGACCGTCAAGAACTGCCAGGACCTGCGCGTGGCCGTGGTCGCCGCGCAGTGGCACCAGCAGGTCATGGACGGCCTCGTCGACGGCGCCCTGCGGGCGCTGGGCGAGCTGGGCATCGACGAGCCCACCCTGCTGCGCGTCCCGGGCAGCTTCGAGCTGCCTGTCGTCGCCAAGGTACTCGCCGACCGCGGCTACGACGCGATCGTGGCGCTCGGCGTCGTCATCCGGGGCGGCACCCCGCACTTCGACTACGTCTGCCAGGGCGTCACCCAGGGGCTCACCCAGGTGTCGGTCCGCACCGGCGTTCCGATCGGTTTCGGGGTGCTGACCTGTGACGACGAGGAGCAGGCCCTCGCTCGCGCCGGGCTGCCCGGCTCCACCGAGGACAAGGGCCACGAGGCGGTCACCGCGGCCGTGGCGACGGCCGCGACTCTGCGCACGGTCGCAGAACCCTGGCGGTGAGCGGCCCGGGCCACCACGTAGGCTGTCAGGCACCATGGCGAACAAGACATTCGAGCAGCTCTTCGCCGAGCTGCAGCACAAGGCCGCCACCGGCGACCCGGCCACCTCCCGCACCGCCGAGCTCGCCTCGCAGGGCGTGCACGCCATCGGCAAGAAGATCGTGGAGGAGGCCGCCGAGGTCTGGATGGCCGCGGAGCACGAGGGCGACGAGCGCACCGCCGAGGAGATCTCGCAGCTCCTCTACCATCTGCAGGTGCTCATGGCCGCCAAGGGCCTCTCCCTCGACGACGTATACGCTCACCTCTGAGCCGCGCCCCGGCTCTTCGTCCGCTCCGCAACCCCTTCACGAACAAAGGAAGCTCATGCTGCGCATCGCCGTCCCCAACAAGGGTTCCCTCTCCGGCCCTGCCGGGGAGATGCTGCATGAGGCCGGATACCAGCAGCGCAAGGCCACCAAGGAACTCGTCCTGGTGGACCCCGAGAACGAGGTCGAGTTCTTCTATCTGCGCCCCCGCGACATCGCGATCTACGTCAGCTCCGGGCGGCTCGACATCGGCATCACAGGCCGCGATCTGCTGCTGGACTCCGGGGCGCGGGCCGAGGAGGTGCTCCCCCTCGGCTTCGCCCGCTCGACCTTCCGCTACGCGGCCAAGCCCGGCACCGTCGACACGCTCGACGACCTGGCCGGGCTGACGGTCGCCACCTCCTACGAGGGCATCGTCGCCAAGCACCTGGCGGACAAGGGCATCGACGCCTCCGTCGTCCACCTGGACGGCGCTGTGGAGACGGCCATCGAGCTGGGCGTGGCACAGGTCATCGCGGACGTCGTGGAGACCGGTACCTCGCTGCGCAACGCCGGTCTGGAGATCGTCGGAGAGCCGATCCTGCAGTCCGAGGCCGTCGTCATCCGGCGCACCGGAGGCGACCCGGACGGCCCCAAGGTGCAGCAGTTCCTGCGCCGGCTGCAGGGCGTCCTGGTGGCCCGCAGCTACGTGATGATGGACTACGACATCCGCGCCGAGCACCTGGAGGCGGCCGTCGCGCTCACTCCCGGTCTGGAGTCGCCGACCATCTCCCCGCTGCACGACCAGGGCTGGGTGGCCGTCCGCTCCATGGTGCGTACCGCCGAGGCGCAGCGGATCATGGACGACCTCTACGACCTGGGCGCCCGTGCCATCCTCACCACAGGCATCCACGCCTGCCGTCTGTGACCGCGACCGGAGCACGCTCATGACCGACAGCCCCCGGCATCCCGCGCTTCCCGTCACCTTCCGGCCCACCCGCACCCGCGCGGTGCTGCTGACGGCCGGTGTCGCCGTGTTCGTCGTCCTCACCGTCATCTCGCTGATGCTCCAGCTCGGCGGCGGGGAGCGGGCCAGCTTCATCTTCATGGCCGCGCTCTGCCTCGGTGTGCTGACGCTGCTGAGCCGTCCCAGGGTGACCGCGGACGAGGACGGGGTGACGGTCGTCAACCTCACGACCAAGCGGCACCTCGAATGGGCGCAGGTGCTCGCCGTCCGGCTGCGGCCCGGCGACCCATGGGTCTCGCTGGACCTCGCGGACGGCACCAACCTGCCGGCCATGGGCATCCAGCCGGGCATCGCCAAGCAGCAGGCGCTCGCCGACGCCCGTGCCCTGCGCGGTCTCGTCGACCTCAAGGGCACCCCGCAGGACAGCTCGAACGGAGCAGCGCACGACGCCCCGGAGGACGCCGGTCAGGACCCCGGAAACTAGCCGCTCTCCGGCCCGGATCGGCAACCTCGACCCGGTGCCGTGCGTCTTCGCGGGGTGCGGCGGAGTGTCTACTCTGGTGCACACCGGCATGAGCCGCCCCGCGCTCGCGCGGGCACCTGCGAACCGAGGAGTGACCACCTCCAGCGATGGACGGATCGTCCTGTAGTACGTGCGCCGCGTCCCGTTTCCATGGGGGCGTGGCATGACCCTCCCACTGCTGCTGCTCGGTGTGGCGTTTGCGCTCGTCCTCGCCAACGGCTTCTTCGTCGCCGCGGAGTTCGGGCTCGTCACCGTCGAGAAACCCGAGGCCGAACGCGCCGCCGCACAAGGCGACCGGAAGGCCCGCGCCGTCGTCCGGGCCCTGCGCGAGCTGTCCTTCCAGCTCTCCGGCACCCAGCTCGGCATCACCCTCACCTCCCTGGTCACCGGCATGCTCGCCGAGCCCGCGCTGGCCCGGCTGCTGGACGGCCCGCTGACCGCGATGGGGATACCGCGGGGCGCGGTCGGCGGGGTCGCCGTCGTCACCGGCATGCTGACCGCCTCCGCCGTCCAGATGGTCGTCGGCGAGTTGGTGCCCAAGAACTGGGCCGTGTCCCGGCCGTTGGCGGTGGCCCGGTTCGTCGCCGGCCCGCAGCGCCTCTTCTCCGCCACGTTCCGGCCGGTGATCGCGGGGCTGAACGCGGCGGCCAACCGGATGGTGCGGCTCTTCGGCGTCCAGCCCGCCCAGGAGCTGGCCTCCGCCCGCACCCCCGGTGAACTCGTCTCCCTCGCCCACCACTCGGCCCGCGCCGGAGCCCTCGAACAGGACACCGCCGACCTGTTCGTGCGCACCCTGGCGCTGGGCGGGCTGACGGCACAGCACGTGATGACGCCCCGGGTACGGGTGAGCGCCCTGCAGGCGCTGGCCACCGCCGAGGACGTCCTCAACCTCACCCGCGCCACCGGGCTCTCCCGCTTCCCCGTCTACCAGGACACGCTGGACGAGGTCGTCGGCATGGTCCACCTCAAGGACGCCCTCGCGGTCCCATCACACCGGCGGCTGCACACCCCCGCCGCCCGTATCGCCGTGCCCGCGCTGCTCGTCCCGCAGACCCTCCCCGTCCGGCCGTTGCTGGCCCGACTGCGCAGCGAGCAGCCCATCGCCGTCGTCGTGGACGAGTACGGCGGCACGGCGGGTGTCGTCACGCTGGAGGACATCGTCGAGGAGATCGTCGGCGAGGTACGCGACGAGCACGACGGACAGCTCTACGACGAACTGCCCGCGCTGGCCCCCGCGTCGCCCGACCCGGAGGGCCGCCCGGCGTGGGAGGCCGACGGCGGCTGCCGGGTGGGCGCGCTGCGCGGTATCGGCCTCGAAGTGCCCGAGGGGCCGTACGAGACCGTGGCCGGACTCGTCGCCGACCTGCTGGGCCGCATCCCGGTCCCCGGCGACACGGCGGGCCTGCGGGTGCCGGACGCCCGCGCGGGGCAGGGCACGCCGGCGAGTGCGGGGGAGTGGCAACTGCGGGTGCGGCACGTGGCACACCACCGCGCCGAGCGGGTCCGCATCGTGGCCCCCGACCGAGCCGGTGCCCCCGTCGGAGGCGGCCCTGGCGACCGTCTCGGCGGCGCTGCCCCGCGCCCGGCACGCGATATGGAGGCGGCGGCGTCATGAGTGCCCTCCAACTTCTGTTCGCGGCACTGCTGGTGCTCGCCAACGGCTTCTTCGTCGGTGCCGAGTTCGCGCTCGTCTCCGTACGCCGCAGCCAGATCGAACCCCTCGCGGCCGCGGGCTCCCTGCGCGCGCGGCGGGTGCTGCGCGGGTTGGAGACGCTGCCGCAGATGATGGCGGCGGCACAGTTCGGCATCACGGTGTGCTCGCTGACGCTGGGCGCGGTCGCCGAGCCGACGCTGGCGCATCTGCTGGAGCCCGCCTTCCACGCCGCACGGCTGCCCCAGGCGCTGGTGCACCCCGCGGGGTATGTGATCGCACTGGCGGTGGTGGTCTTCTTCCACCTGGTCGTGGGGGAGATGGTGCCCAAGAACCTCGCCATGGCCGCCCCCGAGCGCACCGCGCTGTGGCTCGGTCCCGCGCTGGTCGCCTTCGCGCGGCTGACCCGCCCGGTGACCGTGGCGCTGGGCGCGTGTTCGACCGTCATCCTGCGGCTCTTCCGGGTCGAGCCCAAGGACGAGGTGGCGGCGGCCTTCACCAGCGAGCAGCTCAACCAGCTGGTCGAGGACTCCGGACAGGCCGGCCTGCTGGAACCCGACGAACAGGAACGGCTGGCCGACGCCCTGGAACTGGGCTCCCGGCCGCTGACCGAGGTGCTGCTGGGCCGTACGGAGCTGGTCACCGTCGGCACCGATGTCACCCCGCGCCAGGTGGAGGAGCTGACGGTGCGCACCGGCTACTCCCGCTTCCCGGTACGCTCCGACGACGGCGGCTTCCTGGGGTATCTGCATGTCAAGGACGTACTCGACCTGGAGGAGGCCGACCGCGCGGTGCCGCAGCGGCTGTGGCGGCCCATGACCACACTGCGCGGCGAGCTGCCGCTGGACGACGCGCTCACCGCCATGCGGGCCGGCGCCTCGCATCTGGCGGCCGTCGCCGACGCCACGGGACGGGTGCTGGGCGTGGCGGCGCTGGAGGACGTGCTGGAGATGCTGGTCGGCGAGGTGCACGATCCCGCCCACACCGACCCGGCACGGGCCCGGCCCGACTCCGCCCCCGCCCCGGCGGGCGCCCTCGCCAGGTCCGGCGCCGCCGGTGCGGAATCCGCGCGTGCGCTGCCCGGTGCCCGGCATCTGTCCGGGGGTGGCGGTCTCGGTCCGGCGGACGGCCTCAGCCCAGCGGCGGCTGCGGGCCGGGACGAGGACCGTCAGGACCCCGCCCCGACAGCACCTCGCCGTACGCCTGCATGAGGTCGGGCAGCCGCAGCGTCGCCAGGTCGTCGCGCGTCGGGGTGCCCGAGTAGCCGGACAGCCGCAGATCGCGGTAGGCGCAGCTCTTCTCGTACAGGGTGCGCAGGAAGCGGCCGTTGCCCAGCTCGTCGATCCAGCCCTGGTCGACCACGTGGCCGCTGATGCTGCGCAGCTCCTCCAGCGCCTCCTCGTCCCAGACGTCGCCGTTGTCGGCGGCCAGCACCTCGCCGATCGCCGTCAGCTCCAGCGGCCGGTAGCTGGGAAAGTCCACCCGGGTCGTGAACCGGGAGGACAGCCCAGGGTTGGCCGCCAGCAGCCGGTCCATGCCCTCCGGGTAGCCCGCCAGGATCACCACGAGCTGGTCCCGGTTGTCCTCGGCGCGCTTGAGCAGCACCTGCAGCGCCTCGTCGCCGTACGCGTCGCCCTTGGTGTAGCCGGAGTTGGAGAGCGCGTAGGCCTCGTCGACGAACAGCACCCCGCCGAGTGCCGAGTCGATCAGCTCGTTGGCCTTGACCGCTGTCTGCCCCAGGAACTCGCCCACCAGGTCGGCGCGTTGGGCCTCGACAAGATGGTCGCCGCCCAGCAGCCCCAGCGCGTAGAACGCCCGGCCCAGGATGCGCGCCACCGTGGTCTTGCCCGTACCGGAGGGACCGGAGAAGACGAAGTGCCGCTTCGGCGGCTGCACGGGCAGGCCCTGCCCGGCCCGCAGCCGCGCCATGTGCAACTGGGCCGACAGCGCCCGCACCTGGCGTTTGACCGGCTCCAGGCCGACCATCCGCTCCAACTCCTCCAGTGCCTGCGCCAGCAGCACCGGATCGGAGGGGCCCGTCGGCAGCCTGCCGTCGCCGTCCCGGCCGCCGCCGAGAGGGGCGCGCTCCCGCAGCACGCTGGTGTCCACCCGGACCGGCTCGGCGGGGTCGCCGGAGTCCTCCAGGCGGAGTCCGTCGGCCTCCGGGTCCACCACCGGGTCGGCGGACTCGGCCGCGTCACCCATCCCCGCATCCGAACCGTCGCGCGGGGCGCCGGGCTCGTCGCGGCCCGGCAGCGCGCCGCCGGACAGCTCGGCCGCGTCCCGGCGGAACCCGGCGTCGTCGGGCAGCCCGGGTCCGTTCCGGGGCGCCGCGCCGCCGTCGCGGAGGCTCCGGTCCGGGGCCCCGGGGGCGGCGCTGTCGGACGGATCGGCGGGGTCCGGCGGCTGTGCCGGGTCGCCGGGCGACTCGGGCCCGCGGTCGAAGAGCTCCTGGGCCGCGCTGTCCCCGGCTCCGTCCGGTCCGCCCAGGTCGCCGGAGAGGACAGCAGCCGCCAGGTCCTCCACCGTGCCGCCCTGGCCGTCGCCCTCCGCGATGGTGGTCAGCCTGGCCGCCGTGTCCATGAACGTCGGGTCGATACGGTGCACGGCGCGGTACAGCGGCAGCGCTGCCGCGCTGCGGCCCGTGCCCTCGCGGGCGCGCGCCAGCCAGTAGCGCAACTCCTTGCGCTGCGGCTGCTCACTACGGCAGCGCATCAGGGCGGCGGCCAGCAGCGGCTCGGCCTGCCCGTACATCTCCAGCCGTACCCGGGCCATGCCCGCGAAGAGCCCTGCCTCGATACCCAGCAGCGGGTCGTCCACCAGCGGCTCGGTGTGGGCGACCAGCCCCTCCCAGTCCTTGGCCAGGTAGGCGCGGCAGGCGTGCAGGAACCGCACCTGGGGATCGGTGTCCACCGGGGGGCATCCGGCCAGAGCGCGGTCGAGCTCGGCGACGTGACGGCCGTCCAGCCAGTGCGAGGCGTGCGCCAGCAGCAGGTCGCGTTCGTGTTCGAGCACCGGCTGAACCCACCAGCCCAGCCAGTACCAGGAGTTGAGGGTCAGTCCGTGCCGGGCCCGCTGTTCGCCGAAGCGGTCCCTGTGGTGGTACATCCGCAGCAGCGCGGTCGCGGTGTCCGCGCGCAGGGCGTGAAGTCCCAGCCAGGCGTCGGCCATCCCCGGATCGAGCCGTACGGCTGTCCGGAACTCCTCCTCGGCTTGGGCGTATCCACCGACGGTGTACGCATCCACCCCGCGAAGCCAGGCGAGTTCGGCCGGGGCGTGCAGGCCCTGGGGGTCCTGCGTGCCGAAGTTCATCACGTCCCCCACGAAACGTCCCCCGTCATCTGCCGGTTATCACCCGGGGTTCCCGCGCTGTTTCGCATCGTACCCGTGCTCAGGGCGCTGTCGAAGAGCGCCGTACGCGGCTTCCGGGGGCGCGGAACCGGCGGTCGCGGGGGCGCGGATGGAGGTTGAGGAACTAAGGCTTCCGTAAAACCGCTACGAAGAGTAAGAGAAATGTAAATGCTCTGTTCCGCTTAACCGTTCCGGAGCAGAACGAAGCCCCCGGTCACGGGGGAACAACCGGGGGCTTCGCGTCTGAAGACGGCCTGCGTAGACCGCTTGTTGGAAAAGTAATCGGTCCGGCGCCAATGGTCAAGCCGCTCGGTTGCACTCAGTGCCGTTGATCGCTGTCAACTGCCACGAGTTATACGGAGGGTCATATTCGGCGGGGCCTCCGGTGCCCCACCAGCCCTTTCTCGTATCTCGTATCCCGGGTGTCCCTTGCCCGTTTCCCGCACCAGGAAGTCCGCGAACGGGCGGGAGGGGTCGGCCGCGTAATGCGCGCGCTCCGCGGGGACCCAGCGGGCCCAGAAATCCCGCTGCCCCGGACCGTCCCGCCGCCGGCCGCGCCGCCACGCCGCCTCCGGAGCCATGTCGGCCCACAACAGACAGGCCAGATACGGCCGCAGCGCCGCCCGGCCCGCGCCCACACCCTCGATGAGGAGGACCGGCGCGGGCGGCAGTACGACCTCGTCCGTGCGGGCGCGCGCCACCCAGTCGTACGCCACGTAGCGTGCAGGCACGCCCCGCCCCAGCGGCTCGATCACCTGTCCGAAGAGCAGCTCCGTCCAGTCGAACAGCGCCTGGTGGCTCGCCAGGTCGTCGAGGTGGAGCACCGGCGCCCCGCCGAGCAGCTCCGACAGCCGCCGGGCCAGTGTCGTCTTCCCGGAGCCGGCGTGCCCGTCCACGCCCACCAGCCGCACCGGGCCGCACGAGGCAGGCAGCGCGGCGAGTCGGTCGGCGAGCGCTTCAAGGGTGAGCGGAGCGGGCATTCCTCCAGCGTACGTCGCGGATCACCCGGATCGCGGTGCCGCATCGTCCCGCAGACCGGGAACACTGTGTCACTGGCCGGGCCAATGACGACGGCATGCCGAGCGGGCGAAGCTCTGGCACACGCCCTGCCGAGCCGCGATAGTTGGCTTCCGCGTACGGCCGGGTACGTCCGCCGGGTACGACCGCGTACGACCTCGCACGACGCCGCACCACCTGTGACGACCGCCGCACCGACCCACGACTGGGGGCACTGAGCATGACCAGCAGATCCGCCAACCGCCGTACCGTCCTGGCCGCCGCCGTCGCCGCGGCGGCCTCGGCAGTCGCTGCCCCGACCGCCCTGGCAGCCGACAGCCGGTCGGGTGGAACCGTCGGCACGCCCCGTCCCGGCCGCCCGGCCGGGCGCGGCCGGCCGGGAAAGGCGGGAAAGGTGGAGTTCCACGGCTGGTCCGGGCGGCGCGAGTGGGCCCCGGGCGAGGCCAACGGGACCCGGGTCCGCACCACCGGAC
>NZ_JAGPXJ010000152.1:0-10059 GCF_018070605.1 Streptomyces sp. B15 | reverse complement strand
TTCTCCGGCGCGCTCTCCTGCACGAACTGCGCCTTGGCGCAGGCCTCTTCGAGGGTCGGCGCGAAGGTGAGCCGCTCCGGCGACGCGCCTTCGGCCAACCCCAGCCGGGTGAGCGCCGGCCAGGCCGCATCCACCATGCGGCGCAACTTCTCGGGGGCGTCCGGTGCGGGGTCCCACGCGGTGACGTCGTAACCGCGGGCCAGGAAGTGGGCGACCCAGCCGCCGCCTATGACACCGGCGCCGACACAGGTGACCCGGCGCACCTCATCGGGAGGGAGTGCTGTCGTCATGGTGTGGGCTCCTTCGTGCTCGTGCTGTCTATCGGGGGACGGGGCTCGGGGGACGGGGGGCGGGGCGGGGGTCACCGGGGCGCGAGCCCCAGCCGGGCGCGGGCCTCGGCGGGGGAGGCCACCGAGGCCCCCAGGGACTCGGTGATGGTCACGGCGCGCTCCACCAACTGCGCGTTCGTCGCCTTCACACCCCGGCTCAGATACAGGTTGTCCTCCAACCCCACCCGCACATTTCCGCCGAGCAGAATCGACTGCGCCACCCACGGCATCTGCATCCGCCCCAGCGCGAACGAGGCCCACTGCGCGCCCGCCGGCAGGAAGTTGACCATCGACTGCAGCACGCCCGGGTCCGCCGGGGCGCCCCACGGGATGCCCATGCACAGCTGGAAGAGGGTCGGCTCGTCCAGCAGCCCCTCGTCCCGCAGCTGCTTGGCGAACCACAGCTGCCCCGTGTCGAAGATCTCCAGCTCCGGCTTGACGCCGAGTTCCTGGATGCGCCGTGCCCCCTTGCGCAGCATCTCCGTCGTGGAGATGTACAGCTGGTCTCCGAAGTTGAGCGAACCGCAGTCCAGGGTGCAGATGTCGGGCAGCAGGTCCTCCACATGCGGCAGCCGGTCGAGGCCGCCGACCAGGTCCGTACCCTCCAGGGCGCCCTTCTCCAGCGGCTGGTCCGCGTCGAGCACCAGATCGCCGCCCATACCGGCCGTCAGATTGATGACGACGTCCGTACCGGTCTCCTTGATCCGCTCGACGACCTCGCGGTACAGCTTCCGGTCCCGCGAGGGGGCGCCGGTCTCGGGGTCGCGTACGTGGATGTGCACGACGGCGGCGCCCGCCTCGGCCGCCTCGACGGCCGATACGGCTATCTGCTCGGGGGTGACGGGCACATGCGGGCTGCGCCCGACGGTGTCACCGGCGCCGGTGAGGGCGGCGGTGATGATGACGTTCTCGTTCATGGGCATGGCGATACCTCCGGGAGGGGGTGGGCGGGGTGGTCGGTGCTCAGTCGGTGGCCTTGGGGAGGAGCTCGGTCCGCACATACGCGCGCAGCGCCGCGTACATGTCGTCGGGGCTGGTCCCGTCCTCGGCTCCGGCGGCGCTGGCCAGCACCTGGGAGGCCAGCCCGTCGACGAGCGCGGTCAGTCGCAGGGCGCTGAACTCGGGGTCGACCTCGCGGAAGACGCCCTGGGCGATACCGCGCCGGACGACGTCGGCGACGGTGGTGCGCCACTGCCGGTAGTAGTCGACATGCAGGCGTCCGATCGCGGTCGAGCGCGCGGCCTCGGCCCACAGATCGAGCCACACCAGCCACTGCCGCCGCTGCTGCTCGGTACGGGGTGTCTGTAGCGCGAGGAGCTCATCCAGTTCTGCGGCGGCGTCCTCGGTGGCGCCGGCCTCGGCGATCCGAGCCGCGCGGCGGGCGGTGTCCTCGTCCATGCACCAGCGCACCGCCGCCTCCAGCAGCTCGGCGCGGCCGGGGAAGTGGTAGTGGATGGCGGCGGTGCTGGTGTCGCACGCCGCGGCGATGTCGGCCACTCGGACGGCATGGAAACCGTGCTCCGCGATGAGCCGCACCGTCTCCCGCACGATCTGCAGCGGGCGTCCGGCGGAGGGGAGCACGGGCGTCCGCGTCCCGCTGCCGGGGGCCGGCGCGACGCTCGGGGTCCTCGGCTCGTCGGACCCGGTGCTGCCGGATCCGAGCAGCCATCCGGCGTCGACCTGCCCCGCGTCGGCGATCCGCGCCAGCTCCGCGACGGTGAAGCGGCGGGTGCCGCCGAGTGAACGGGAGAGCTTGGACGGGTCCATCACGATGCGCCGGGCGAACTCCCGCTGGCTGCATCCGGCGGCCTCGACGACCTTGCGGACGCGCTCGGCAATCTCGCCCGCGCCGTCCTGGATCCTGTCGCCCGCTGTGTTCCCCATGCGGCCACCGTACGGGCGCGTTGAGATAGGCGCAACGAACGGGGGGCCGTTTTGTTGGTATTTGCGCAGGTAGATCCGGTGAAGCAGAAGTAATTGCGCTCCTGACTGATGCATCAGTCAGGAGCGCAACACGCAGAGGTCCTGGGCTGCCCGGCCTCGTCGTCGGCGTTCGCTCAGACTGCCGGTGGATAGCGGGCCGCCAGGGCGCGGACGGCTTCGATCACGGCCTCCCGCAGCGCGGGCGGCCCCAGCACCTCCGCCTCCGCGCCCAGGCTGAGCAGATCGGAGACGGCGACCGGCAGCGACTCGACGGCCAGCTCCATCTCGGCCCATCCGTCCTCGTCCGGCGGTCCCGCGCCCTCCAGCGCACGCTCGCCCGAGGTACCGAACTTCGCGACGAGCAGCCGTCGGCCCGCCGGGGAGAGCCGGATACGGGCCACGTCGTGGCGGAGCCGCGCCTCCAGTCGACGCGTCGACGCCTCCCAGTAGCCGGGCAGGTCGAACCCCGCGGGCCGCTCGAAGGTCTCGTCGGCGGTGCTGACCTCCACCAGCCGGGAGATCCGGTACGTACGGACGGCGCCCTCGCCGTCCGCGTCCTGGACCGCGGCCACCGCTACCGCGTACCAGATGCCGCCCTTGAGGACGATGCCCAGCGGGTGCAGCGCGCGCCGCACCTCGCCCTGCCAGCGCTGGTAGCGCACATGCAGTACCCGCTGCTCCCACACCGCATCGGCGACCTGCGGCAGATACGGCACCGGGTCCGCGTCCCGGAACCAGCCCGGCGCATCCAGATGGAACCGGTCCTGGATGCGCCGGCTGTGCTCGGCGAGCGCGTCGGGGAGCGCGGCGCGCACCTTCAGCTGGGCTGTGGTCAGTACGGCACCGAGCCCCAGCTCCCGGGCGGGGCCCGGGAGTCCGGACAGGAAGAGGGAGCCCGCCTCGTGGTCGGTCAGCCCGGTGAGGCGGGTGCGGTACCCGTCCATCAGCCGGTAGCCGCCCGCCGGGCCGCGGTCGGCGTAGACGGGGACGCCGGAGGCGCTGAGCGCCTCGATGTCGCGGTAGACGGTGCGGACGGAGACACCCAGGTCGGCGGCGAGTTCGGGCGCCGTCATCCGGCCGCGGCCTTGCAGCAGGAGGAGCAGCGAGAGGAGCCGGTCGGCGCGCATGCCGCCATTCTCGCGGCCTGGTCCGCCGTACCTGACACAAGGTGTCAGGTACGGCCGGAAGGATGCCGGTACGCCGTCGAACAGCAACCGCAGCGAAAGGCCGTCTCATATGACCCAGCAGTCCACCGACGCCGTTTTCACCGTCTCGACCTGGGACGAGAAGAACGTCACCGACTCCGACCGCGGCCCGCGGCTGGCGCACGCAGTCATCGTCAACGACTTCAGGGGCGGCATCGAGGCGGAGGGCACCACCTGCCAGTACCTGTTGACCTACACCGCCGGGAAGTGCGGCTCCTTCTGCGGGACGGAGCTGCTGACCGGGTCGGTCGACGGCCACCAGGGCACCTTCGCCGTCCAGCACCAGGGCACCTTCGCGGAGGGCGTCATCCGCTGCACCTTCGAGGTGGTCCCGGGCTCGGGCACGGGAGAACTCTCCGGCCTGGCCGGGACGGGGGCCTACGAGGTGCGTGAGGGGGAGCAGGAGGTGAAGGTGACCTTCTCTTACGACCTGTGACGCCGTCAGAACCGGCTGTTCCCCTCGCCCCGAAGGGGCGCGGGGAACAGCGCGGCAGGCCACCGGCCACCCGCTGCCCGCAAGCTGCGGGCCGGGGCACCCCCTCGGTGGAACCTCAGGCCGGCGTGGGGGCCGAGCTCTTGCCAGGCGGTGAGGCGGCGACGGGGGAGCCGGAGCCGCCCTGCTCCTCGGGCATCTTGAGGAAGAAGGTCAGCACCATGGCGACCAGGTACAGCACCAGGAAGACGATGGTCACGCCGCCCGCTCCCACCAGCGGGAGGAACAGCGAGGCGATGGCCGGACCCACGAAGGCGGCGCCGCCCGCGCCGAGGTTGAGGAGCGCCATCGCGCCGCCCTTGTTGTCGGGGGCCATGTTCGGGATCAGCGCGGAGATGGGCACGAAGCCGGCCAGCGTGGCGCCGTACAGCATGCCGGCGAGCACGGCGACCCAGTAGTAGTCCGGGCCCAGCCAGGTCGGTACGAAGTACAGCACCGTCACACTGATCGCGCAGCCGAAGGCGCCGAACGTGGCGATGGTGGTGCGCCAGCCGATCTTGTCGGAGACGGCGCCGAAGATCAGGTTGAAGAAGATGTTGGTGCCGTAGATGATCGCCAGCAGCTGGAGCCATTTGTCGGTGCCGAAGCCGACGTCGTCGGAGAAGATCCGCGGCAGATACACGAGCATGCCGAACTCGGGTGCGGTGTTGATGATCCGCACCAGGCAGCCGACCAGGACACGCGGGTGGGTCCAGACGATCGAGACGCTGTTGAAGAGCGACTGGCCCGTGGTCACGCCGGGGTCGGCCAGCCGTTCGCCGCCCGCCCGCCGCTTGGCGCCCACCAGTGCGACGGCGCCGCCGAGCAGGATGAGGCCGAGCGCGCTCCACAGGGTGCCCATCTCGCCGATGGCGGGGATGGTGAAGCTGGACCACAGGGAGCCGAGGGTGGGCAGGCCGCCGGTGAAGGCGAAGTAGAACCAGCCCACGGCGGTGCCCAGCCGGGCCTTCGGCGCTGTACCGGTGATCCAGACGAGGAAGCCGAAGGCGAAGAGCGGATAGCCGAAGCCGCGGATGCCGTAGAGGATCAGCATCATCGGGTAGTTCTCGGTGCCCAGCGCGAAGACCAGGTAGAGCGCGTCGAAGACCGCCCAGATGCCCAGGCCGACCCACATCACCTTGCGCGGGCCCCACACCTCGGACAGCGCGCCGGAGAACCAGGAGGCCAGCATCACGGCGACGCCGTAGGCGGTGATGACGTAGCCGGCCTTCACATCGGTGCCCGCGCCGTGGTCGGCCATGTAGGGCGCGATGAACCCGCTCTCGACCCCGTCGCCGATCATGAACAGCAGTACGCCGATGTATCCGAGGACCAGGGGCTTCGGCAGCCCTATGCGATCGAGTAGCCCTCCGTCAGGGGCTCGGGTCGCTGGATCCGTCATCGGGGGCCTCCGCTCTGAGGTAACCAGTTGGTGCACCGCAGATCCTCAGCCCGCCTGCGAGAAATATCAAGAGCTATGTTAAAAGTAACGGTCAAGTTCGCTACCGCGTAACAGCGCGAACCGCTCGCGTAGCCGGACCCCTGTCGCGGGAGGGTTCGCTACGCCCGCACGACCCGTACGTCCGTCAGCTTCCGCAGCTCCGCCACCAGCTCGTCGTCCACCGGGCCGGACAGCACCACATGGTCGAACGCGCGCACCGGGTCGAGCCGGTGCAGGGCGCTGCGGCCGACCTTGCTGTGGTCCATCAGCAGCACGCTCACCGAGCCGGCCTCCCGCATCGCGCGTTTCAGGGCGACGATCTCCTGCTCCTGGTGGTAGGTCATGGTGCCGGTGATGGCGGAGGTGGACACGACGGTCAGATCCACCGAGAAGCTTTTGATCATCTCCAGCGCGGAGAGCCCGATCCACGAGTCGTGGGTGCGCGAGTACTCGCCGCCGATCCCGATGAGCCGTACGTCCTCCACGGGTCGCAGCTCCTCGGTGATCAGCCGGTAGTTGGTCACCACGGTCAGCGGTCCCACCTGCGGCAGCAGCTTCGCGAAGGCCAGTGCGGTGGTCGAGTCGTCCAGCATCAGCGACATGCCCGGCGTCACGAACTCCAGCGCGGCCCTGGCCAGCGCCTCCTTCTCGCCGGTGTGCGCGTGCAGCCGGAAGTCCGAGCTGGACTCGAAGACGGTGGAGGGCTGGGCCGAGACTCCGCCGTGGTACTTGCGCAGGATGCCGCGATCGGCGAGTTCGGCGATGTCCCGGTGCACGGTCATCACGCTGACGCCGGTCAGCTCCGTCAGCTCGGCCACCGAGGCGTCGCCCTTGGCCAGCACGTGGTCGACGATCTGCTGCTGACGCTTCTGGCGCGTGGCGCGCGCTGCTGAATGGGCGGTCATACGGACCATCCTGCACCCCGTACGGTTCGGTTCGGCCCCCGGACCAGTGGAAGCCTCACATCACTTGTGGTGGGCGTATCAACGCATGAGTGACAGATAACAGAAGCAGTGTTAATTTGCTGGGAGCCGAAGGTGAGGAGTTCCGGCCGTGGCCGATGCAGTGGTGTTTGACATGGACGGAGTGCTCGTCGAGAGCGAGCATCTCTGGGAGCGGCTGTGGACCGCGTTCGCCGCCGAGCGCGGTAAGCAGTGGGGGCCCGAGCAGACCAAGAGCTGCCAGGGAATGAGCGCCCCGGAATGGGCCGCCTTCCTCACCGAGTTCGCCGGCGGCGGCGACAGCGTCGCCGACACCGAGCGCACCGTCGTGGACGGCATGATCAAGGCGCTGGAGGACGGGGAGATCGAGCTGCTGCCCGGCGCCCGCGAGATGATCACCGAAGCCGCCGCGCGCGGGCCCATCGCGCTGGCCTCCTCCGCGCCGCGCCGCGTGATCGACGCCGTCCTCGCGCACCATGGAGTCGACCACCACTTCAAGGCCACCGTCTCCAGCGCAGAGGTCCCGCGCGGGAAGCCCAGCCCGGACGTCTACCTCGCGGCCGCCGACAAGCTCGGCGTCCCCGCGGTCGACTGCCTGGCGGTCGAGGACTCCAGCAACGGGCTGCGCGCCGCCGCGGCGGCCGGGATGACGGTCGTCGCCATCCCCAACCCCGGCTATCCGCCGGCCGCCGACGCGCTGGCGGGCGCCGCCCACTGCGCGAGCGACCACGACGACGTACGCCGCTATCTGCTCTCCCAGCTCAAGGAAGGTGACCGGGCATGACGGACCCGACAGCTGACCCGATCAAGGTGCTGGCCTCGGGCGACCACTTCATCGCCCCCCAGTTGTTCGTCGACGCGCTCAAGGAAGCCGCCCCGGGCACCGCACTGGACTTCCGCACCCGGACCACCCCCTGGCCGCACACCCCCTTCGGGCCCGTCGGCAACGTCAAGGAGGCCAGCGGGACCGAGGACGAGCTGCTCGAAGCGCTCGGCGACGCCGAGGTGGCGCTCATCCAGATGGCGCCGTTCACCGAGCGCGTCATCCGCGAGGCCCCGAACCTCAAGCTGATCGCGGTCGCCCGCGGCGGCCCCGTCAACGTGGACGTCGAGGCCGCCACCCGCGCCGGCATCCCCGTCACCTTCACCCCCGGCCGCAACGCGGCAGCCGCCGCCGAGTTCGCGCTCGGGCTGATGCTCGCCGCGCTGCGCCGGATCCCCGCCTCCGACGCGGAGCTGAAGAAGGGCACCTGGCGCGGCGACTACTACGCCATCGAGAACGCGGGCATCGAGCTGGACGGCACCACCGTCGGGCTCGTCGGCTACGGCGCCATCGGGGCCATCGTCGCCCGGGTGCTGCGCGCCTTCGGCTCCGAGGTGCTGGTCGCCGACCCCTACGCCGACCCGGCCAAGGCGGCGGCCGACGGTGTGGAGCTGGTGGCCCTGGAAGAGCTGCTGCGCCGCAGCTCGGTCGTCAGTCTGCACGCCCGCGTCACCCCCGAGACACGGCACATGCTGAACGCCGACAACCTCAAGCTGCTCCCCAAGGGCGCGGTGCTCGTCAACTCCGCGCGCGGTGAACTCATGGACTACGGCCCGCTGCCCGCGATGCTGGAGTCCGGCCATCTGGGCGCGCTGGCCCTGGACGTGTACGACGTCGAGCCGCCGCCCGCCGACTGGCCGCTGCACCGGGCGCCCAACGTCATCACCACTCCGCACCTGGCGGGCGCCACCCGGCAGACCGCCGACCGTGCCGCGGCCATCACCGCGGCGCAGGCGGCCGCGTATCTGCGCGGTGAGCGCCCCGAGTTCGTGGTGAACCCGGAGGTGTTCGACACCACGGGAGCGGCCGGGGGAGGGCAGCAGTCATGATCGTCGGGGTCGACGTCGGCACCTCGGTCACCAAGGCCCAGCTCATCGCGCGTGACGGGCGCACCACCCCCGCGCACGAGGCCCGCAGCACGCTCTACACGCTGCCGGGCAACCGCGTCGAGCAGGACATGGACGAGGTCATCGGTACGGTCGTCACCGTTGTACGGGCCGCCGTCGCCGATGCCGCACAGCTCGACCCGAACGAGCCCGTCGAAGCCCTCGCGCTGACCGGTCAGGGCGACGGCCTGTGGCTGCGGGACGCCCGCGGCCGTCCGGTCGGCCGCGCGCTGTCGTGGATGGACGGCCGCGCGGCACCCGTCCTGGACAAGTGGGCCGCCGACGGCACGGCGCGGGAGGTCTACCGGCGCACCGGGGCCGGCATGTTCCCGGGCGCCGCCGGACCGCTCCTGGCCCACCTGGCCGAACACGAGCCCGAGCGGCTCGCCGCGGCCGACGTGGCCGGGTACTGCGTCGACGCCATCGCCCAGCGCTTCACCGGTGAGCGGACGGTGGACGCCTCCGACGCCTCGGTGCCGTTCCTGGACGTGGCACGGCGCAGCTACCACGACGAGGCGCTTGAGCTGTGCGGACTGGGCCGCTGGCGGGGACTGCTGGCCGAACCCGCGCCACCCGGCGCGCTGTTCGGCCTGCTGCCCAAGGTGGCGGCCGAGCTGGGGCTGCCCGCCGGGCTGCCGGTGAGCGCCGGCCCCTTCGACATCCCCGCCTGCGGCTTCGGCTCGGGCCTTCAGCAGGTCGGCGAGGGCAACCTCATCGTCGGTACGACGCTGGCCTGCCAGGTGCTGAGCGACGACCCCGCACCGGGCGCGGCCGACGAGGCGGCCGGCATGGTCCTGGCCACCCCCTACGAGGGCCGGTATCTGCGGGTGATGCCCGCCATGATCGGCACCGCGGGGCTGGACTGGCTGCTGGGGATGCTCGGCGTGCGCATCGAAGAACTCGACGCGCTGCTGGCCCAGTCCCCGTACGGCGCCGCCGGAGTGACGGCCCTGCCGTTCCTGTCCACCAGCGGTGAGCGGGCACCCTTCGTGGACGCCCGCGCCCGCGGGCGCCTGGACGGGCTCTCTCCGCTGACCGGCCGCGCCGACCTGGTCCGCGCCCTGTGCGAAGCGGTCGCCTACTCGGCCCGGCACTGCCTGGAGACCCTCGGCGTCGACGGAGCCGTCACCGCCTGCGGCGGGGGAGCCCGCTCCGGCGAATGGGGTCGCATCTTCGCCGGTGTGCTCGGGCGGGACGTGCATGTACGTGAGGACGCCGTGGGCATCCGCGGCGCCGCGCGGGTGGCGTGGCGCGCGCTGGGCGTCGACGCCGGAAGCGCCGACGCCGCAGCCGGTGGCCGTGTCGCCCGCGCCGACGAGTCGGCGGTCGCCTTCTACGAGGACGGCTACCACCGGTACCTCGACACCTTGGAAACAGCCCGCCAGTCCTGGTGAATCCCGCCTGCTGGTGAACCCCGCCCCCCGGCGAACCCCCCCGGTCAACCCCGTCTCCTGGTGAATCCGCCCCGGCCCTCGCGCCTTCCGGCACCGGGACCCACTCCGGTCGCGGCTCGGCGCTGTCCGGTCCCGGGGCACAACGAACTGCTGGAGTCCTCCATGACCCGCGTATTCAACGACCCGGCCCGCTTCGCCGAGGACATGGTCCAAGGCTTCGTCGCGGCGCACCCCGACCACGTCCGCGCAGTCCCGGGCGGCGGCGGTGTCGTCAGGGCGCACCGCCCCGGCACCGCGAAGGTCGCCGTGCTGACCGGCGGCGGCTCCGGCCACTACCCCGCCTTCTGCGGCGTGGTCGGCCAGGGGTTCGCCGACGGATCGGTGATAGGCAACGTCTTCACCTCCCCGTCCGCCGCACAGGCGTA
>NZ_JAGPXJ010000151.1:0-10457 GCF_018070605.1 Streptomyces sp. B15 | reverse complement strand
TGGGTGGCGTCGCCGCCGGCGCCGCCGGGCTGGCCCAGCCTCTGTGCGGCATCGCGCACGCCCGGCCCGTAGGCGGCGTTCATCACGCTGCCCAGCAGGGCGATGCCGATACCGGCGCCGAGCTGGTAGGCGGTCTCGCCGACGGCCGCCGCACCGCCGGACCGGCCGGCCGGCGCCTCGCTCAGCATCGACTCGTAGCAGCCGAACAGGGTCGTCTCCAGGCCGAAGCCCAGCAGCACGAAACCGCCGATCAGCAGGCCCGGCCTGTCGTGCTGGTCCACGCCGGTCAGGCACAGCACCGCGACGGCCGTGACGACGAAGCCGAGGGCGACCATGGTGCGCGGCCCCAGCAGCGCCAGCAGCCGGGAGCCGAGCAGCCCGGCGGCGATGGCGGCGAGGGAGAGCGGCAGCAGCCGCAGCCCGGTCTCCAGCGGGGAGAGGCCGAGGACGAGCTGGAGGTACTGGGCCGCGATCAGCGCGAGCCCGACCAGCGCCAGCACGGTCAGCACGATGCAGCCCACCGAGGTGCCGAAGGCGGCGCGGGTGAGGGTGCCGAAGTCGATCAGCGGGTGGGGGCGGCGGCGCTGGCGGCGGACGAACAGCGTGATCAGTACGGCACCGGCCAGCAGCGGGAGCCAGCACAGCGGAGTGAGCACCTCGCCGCCGCCCGCCTGTTTGACGCCGAGTATCACCCCGAAGAGGCCGAGTGCCCCCATCACGGCGCCCAGCACGTCCCAGGGGCCTTCGCTGCCGGTGGCGGACTCCGGCAGCAGCCACCGCCCCACCGGGAGACCGGCGGCCATCAGCGGGATGTTGATCAAAAAGACCGAGCCCCACCAGAAGTGCTCCAGCAGCGCTCCTCCCACCAGCGGCCCGACGGCCGCGCCCACCGCGGCGACGGCGCTCCAGATGCCGACGGCCAGGGCGCGTTCCCGGCGGTCGGGGAAGACCTGGCGGAGGATGGAGAGCGTCGCGGGCATGATCATGGCGCCGCCGACACCGAGCAGTCCCCGGGCGGCGATCAGCACGGCCGGGGTGTCTGCGTACGCGGCGACGGCGGAGGCGGCGGCGAACAGCCCGTAGCCGAACAGCAGCACCCGGCGGGTGCCGATCTTGTCGCCGAGCGTGCCGAAGAGGATGAGCAGCGAAGCACACACCAGCGGGTAGGTGTCCACGATCCACAGCAGCTCGATCGAGCCGGGCCGCAGATCCTCGGAGACGGCGGGCACCGCGACGTGCAGCACCGTGGCGTCGACGGCCACCAGGAGCAGGCTGGCGCACAGCACGACCAGGACGACCCACCGGTTCACGTCCCGGCCGGGCCGCCAGGCTCCCGCTCCGTTCTCGGGGACGTCCGCCGCCTTCCGCGATATGGCCGTGGTCGTCCCGGACATGTACGCACCTCCTGTTGCTCTCGCACCCGCGGGGCGGACCGTGGGGGTGGGGACGGTTGCCCGGGTCGCGACACCTGCCCGCGCGGCCCGTTCGGCGTCGGCGTCCGGCCCCGGTGAAGAGGGGCGAGTGCCGGTTAGCGTACGCGAACCGGCGCGGGCGTCCAGCGCTCCCCCATTCAAACGATGGACCACCGCCGGTGCATCTGCCCGAGGCACGGCTCTCCATGACCGCGATTTTCCAGCAGTTTTCCGGCAGGGGGCGCACAAGCGGCGGTTCCCGTCCCGCTGCCCGGCGCTCCCGCACGGTGGCCAATAATCGTCCGAATGACTGACCTCGCCGATCCCGGCACGCCCCCGACGCCGACCGGGCCCGCCGCCGACCGTACGAAGGCCTGGCGCCGGCCCGTCGCCGCGCTGCTGGCGTACGCGGGGGTTCGCGTGCTGGGCCTGGCGGTACTGGCGATCTGGAGCGCCGCCCGCGGCACGAGCGCCCACACGCTGCTCACGGCCCGCTGGGACTCCCTGTGGTACACCCGGGTCGCCGAGGGCTGGTACGGCTACCGGGTGCGGCTGCCGGACGGCGGGGTCCACTCCGATCTGGCGTTCTTCCCGCTGCTGCCGGCGCTGGAGCGGGGACTGGCCGAGATCTCGCCGCTCGCCGCACCGGACGCCGGGATGGTGGTGAGCTGGCTCTCCTCGCTGGCGGCGGCCTGGGCGCTCTATCTGACCGGCGCCCGGCTGCACGGGCACCGCGCGGGCCTGTGTCTGGCGGTGCTGTGGGCGGCGGTCCCGGTCGGTGTGGTGCAGTCGATGGCCTACAGCGAGTCGCTGTTCACCGCGTTGGCCGCGTGGGCGCTGTGGTCGGTGCTGACCGGCCACTGGGTGTGGGCGGGCACGCTGGCGGCGCTGGCCGGGCTGACGCGCCCGGTGGGGGCCGCGGTGGTGGCAGCGGTGTGGATCGCGGCCCTGCTGGAGCTGCGGCGGGAGCGGCGCGGGCCCGGTCCGCGGATGGCGCTGGGGCTGCTGCTGGCGCCCGCGGGGTGGTTCGGGTACGTCGGCTGGGTGGGTTTCCGCACCGGAAGTGTCACTGGATATCTGGACATTCAAGGCCAGTGGGGCAACGGCTTCGACGGTGGTCTGGCATTCGCCGGGTTCATCGGGGAACACCTGAGGGGGACGGTCGTCGGCGGCCTCGGGCTGCTGGCCGGCGTCGCGCTGGTGATCTGGCTGTACGTGCTGTGCGTACGGCAGCGGCAGCCCCCGGCACTGCTGGTGTACGCGGGCGTGGTGGTGGTGCTCGCGCTGTGCGCCAAGGGGTACTTCGGCTCCAAGCCGCGGCTGCTGCTGCCCGCCTTCCCGCTGCTGCTTCCGGCGGCGGCCGGACTGGCGCGGTGGACGCCGGCACGCGCGGCGGCGGCGCTGTGCGCGCTCGCGGTGGTGTCGGCCGGTTACGGCGCCTGGTGGCTCAACGGCTCGGGCCCGCCATGAGGGCAGGGCCGTGCGCGGGCGTGCAGCGCACGGGTGTGCAGCGCACGGATGCGTACGGGGCGGGTGCGTCGGGAGGGTGCAGCGGGGCGGGTGCGCACGTGTGCGTCGGGGGCAGCGCAGCGGGTCCGCGGGAAAACGGAGGCCGGGAGTGGGGAATGGAGAGAATTCGCGCCAACCCCTCTGTGAGCGAAGTCGCTTCACGGTCCGGTCGGACAATCAATCGGCGCCGGAAACGCGGGAGATAAACAGAACCTAAGCCCGCGCGGGGCGCTTTTGCACATCACATCGGCATCACGAAGGGGCCGCCATCGCCGAAGCGGCTCTTCACGCCCGGTAATCTCGATTAGGTGCGTACCGACCGAATCTTCTCCCGGCTGGAGCAGGAGCCTCATCGCCCCCGCGGGCCCTTCCCGCGGATGAGCCCTGTCCGGCTGGGCCTGTTCAGCGCCACGGTCGCCTTCTATCTGGCGATCGTGGTTGCCGTGCTGGGCACGACGTGGCTGGTGCAGCTCGACTGGCAGGTCATGCTCTTCCGCCCGTACAAGCAGTGGCCCGCCATCCACGGCTTCCTGGACGCCTTCGTGGTGCTGGGCCAGCGCGGACCCACGGCGGTGCTGGTCGCCGCCTGGCTGGGCTGGCGCTCCTGGCGGCAGCGCACGCTGCGGCCGCTGCTGGCGCTGGGGTTCGCGTTGCTGCTGCTCAACGCCTCGGTCGGTGCGGTCAAGATCGGTCTGGGCCGGCTGGGACCGCACTACGCCACCGAGGTCGGTTCGGCCGAACTGTGGGCCGGCGGCGATATATTTCCTTCGGGCCACACCGCCAACGCCGTGGTGACCTGGGGCATTCTCGCCTATCTGGCCACCACCCCGCGGGCTCGCCGATGGCTGTCCGTCGTCGCCGCCGTCTTCGCGCTCGGTGTGGGCGCGACCACTGTCTACCTCGGTACGCACTGGGTGAGCGACGTACTCCTCGGCTGGGCGGCCGGACTGCTGATCCTCCTCGGACTGCCGTGGTGCGAACCGGCCATCGCACGGGTGGAGGCACTGGTCTTCGCGCTGCGTGAACGGTTCGGCACGGCGGGGTCATGGCTGGCGCCGAACCCGGCCCCGCCCGCGGCACAGCCGGTGCCCGCGCGGCAGTCCCTGGTCGGCGCACGGGTGCCGGCGCAGGACTCCGGGAACGGCACCCGCGCGGCGATGCCGCGTGCCGCCGACGAGGCGCGCGCCCCGGCCTCCTCCCGTTACTGAGACCTACCCGGCCGGGGTGACCTGCCCGGCCCTCTCACGCCGACGCCGGTCGGCGACGGCGACGGGCGTCAGCCCGGCCAGCAGCGCACCACCTGGCCGTCCTTGACCGCCAGGTTCAGCCGGCCCGTGACGTACTCCATGGTGATGATCGCGTCCGGCGCCAATTGCCGCACAGTGGTCCAGCCGCGCTCCCGGGCGCGCCGTTCAGCCTCCTGGGCGGCGAGGCCGACATACCCGCCCGGGTCGTCGTCGGAGGGTCGGGGTGCGGGGGATTCCGGTGCCATACGCCCACCGTATGCGCACCGGCCAGGCAGCCGGAAGTCCCGCCTTCGCAGCGGCGGCGTCACGCTTGCGTCACAACGCTCGGTGCGCTCCGACCCGTTGCCCGCTTCACTCGTACGGGGCTTGTGAGCGCCCGCCCCGCCCGCAATTCGGGGTGCTTCGTATTCCGTTTGCGGAGCCGTGAACAACGGCGATGACGACTGTCTTATGAATTTCTGAACTGCCCGCGAAGTACTTCTTAAAACTCTCGGAATTTCTCCGCCGGCGAGCGCATTACCGCCCCTCCCGCCCCGTGGCTTCCGGGGCCAGCGAGCGCGACAGCCGGTCCCGCAGCAGTCCGACGTACTCCACCAGTTCCACGGGCTCGCGCACCTCGAAGTCGAAGCCGAGCATGAGCACATGGACGAGCAGCGCATCCAGCGAGACCGCTCCCGTCCGCAGCAGACAGCTGTGCTCGTCCACCGGCTCCAGCGTCCCGGAGGACATCGATATCCGCTCCGCCACCAGTTCCATGGGCGCCAGCAGCAGCACCGTGGCCCGCGCGGGGTAGACCCGGGTGGAGACCCCCTCGGACACCCAGGCGGCCAGGTCCTCGGCCGGCGGTGTACGCGGCTCGAAGCGCGGCCCGTGCGGCGGGGTCAGCGTGATGCGGTCGGCCCGGTAGGTACGCCAGTCGGCCCGGTCCAGGTCCCAGCCGACCAGATACCAGCGGCGGTGGGTGGTCACCAGCCGGTGCGGCTCCACCGCGCGGCGGGAGGAGGAGCCGTCGTGCGTCTCGTACCGGAAGCGCAGCCGCTCGTGGTCGCGGCAGGCGTGGGCGAGCTCGGCCAGGGTGCCCGCGTCGACCGCGGGGCCGCGACGGGCGGCGACCATCGGCACGGTGAACTCGCTCAGCGCGCTCACCCTGCGGCGCAGCCGGTGCGGAAGGACCTGTTCCAGTTTGACCAGGGCCTGGGCGGAGGCGTCCCGGATGCCGTCGACGCCGCCGTCGGCCGCGCCGCGCAGCCCCACGGCGACGGCGACCGCCTCCTCGTCGTCCAGCAGCAGCGGCGGCAGTTGGGCCCCGGCACCGAGCTGGTAGCCGCCCGCCGTGCCGCTGGTGGAATGGACGGGGTAGCCCAGTTCGCGCAGCCGGTCGACGTCCCTGCGGACGGTCCGGGGGCTGACGTCGAGCCGCTGGGCGAGGTCGCTGCCCGACCAGTCACGGTGGGTCTGCAGCAGTGAGAGCAGCCGTAGCAGGCGTGCCGAGGTATCGAGCATGGCAGGAGTCTGGCACCGCTCGCGGACAGTTCCTGTCCGCGGGAGCGTGCCGGGTGCCCACCGCCGTACTACTCGGTGCGGTCCACCCGTACGGCCAGGTCGTTGTTGAGCGTGTAGTAGGGCCTCGCGGTGGTGGTGGGCGGCTCGGTGGCCGCCTCCCGGCCGGTGCGGGGCTCGACGGCGTGCTCGGGGTAGGTGAAGATCCGTTTCTTGTCGGGGACGTCGTCGAGGATGCGCGCGACCCGCACCGCCTCGGCGTCCTTCTCGGGGCGCAGCCACAGGTCCCACAGCCGGCAGCCGGTCAGCGGCGGATACGGCAGTTCGGCGGTGAACTCGCGCTGGTCGGGGCCCTCCGCCGCCGCCTCCACGACGACCGGCTCCTGCTCGCCGCGCCGTGGCCGCGCCTCCAGCCGCGCGCTGGGGGACACTTCGGCCCCGTACAGCCGTCCGCTCAGTCGCAGCCCGCCGTCGTGCACCCGCAGCGCGCCGGCCTCCGCGTGCGGCCAGCGCATCCAGGCCCGGACGCTGAGGTTGCCGTGCTTGGTGGCGTAGGGGATGCGGACGCCCATCCAGCTGCGGCTCTCGTGCGGGACCCGGTCGACCAGCGAGCGCAGGTCGTTGACGCCGGGCGCCAGTCTGCGCGGGGGGCGGCCGGCGAGCACGAGGAAGACGTTCCAGCGGCCCTCGGTCAGCCGCACGGTGCTGGGCAGCGCGGCGCGCAGCGTGCCGGGTTCCGCCTCCTGCACCGGGGTCAGCGGCAGCCGGACCTCCTCCGTCTCGGCCGAGGGGCCCGGGCGGCGGCGCAGCAGCAGACCCACGTCCCCGCCCTGTGCTTCGGCTGCGGAGAGTCTCAGATCGAACGTCAGGCCCCCCGCGCTGTCGGCGGTGCAGTCGACGGCCGGGCCGCGCTGGGCGGACTGTGGGGGCACGGATTCTCCAGCGTTGTGGCGGTTCTTCTCCCCCGCGGCGGTGGGGAGCGGGGCGTGGGCGGTGTCCGTGGCCCCTGGCGTGACGGTCTCGGCGATGCTGCCGCTCATGCGGTGCGTCCTCCCTGGAGCGTTTCCGGTCCGGCGCCGGTGAGCGCGTCCTTGACGGCGTAGGCCCCGCTCAGCAGCGAGGCGCGGGTACGGTGCAGCCCCCGGCTGCCCTTGCCGACCAGGTCGCGGAGTATCGACTCGTAGCGGGCCCCGATGTGGGCGGGGTCGAAGCGCGCCGAGTCGGCGAGCGCCGCCCGGCCCATGCGGTGGCGCAGTTCGTCGTCGTTGATCAGGCCGAGGAGCGCCCCGGCGACGGCGTCCTCGTCGCCCATCGGCACGAGGCGTCCGTCGACGCCGGGGCGGACTATCTCGGCGGGCCCGTGCGGACAGTCGGTGGCGACGACGGGCAGTCCGCAGCGCATGGCCTCCACGATGGTCATGCCGAAGGACTCCAGGCTGGAGGTGACGGCCGCTATCGACCCCTTGGCCCACTCGGGCTCGATGGGGTGGATGGGCCCCATGAGGAAGACGTGGTTGTAGAGGCCGAGTTCATCGATGAGGGCGCGAAGTCCCGGTCGCTCCTGTCCCGCGCCGTAGATGCGAAGTCGCCAGTCGGGGCGTTCGGCCACCACCTTGGCGAAGGCGCGGATCAGCAGGTCGTACCGTTTGGCCGGGGCGAGCCTGCCCGCCGCGACCACCCATTTGCTGTTGCCGTCGGCGGGGGTGACACCGGGGTCGGGCACGCTGTTGGGCACGGCGTCGATCCGGACCCCGGGCAGCCGCAGCAGGCGGCGGTAGTCGGCGGCGTCGGCCTCGGTGACGGTGGTCAGCGCGTCGAGCCGGGGATAGACGCTGCGCAGTACGAGCTTCAGGCGGCGGGAGTGTGTCGCGAGGGTGAGGTGCTCCTGGCCCAGCCGTACGGGGCCGCGTCTGGCCTGGCGCGCGATATGGGTGTTGAGTCCCGGCCTGGTGCCGATCACCACGTCCGCCTCGATGCCGGCCAGATGGTCCCCGATGAGGCGGTCGGTCAGCGCGCTGTACATCGGGTACTTGCCGTCGGCCTCCGGGAAGACCCGGGCGGGCAGGGTGTGTTCGGTGCCCAGGGCCTCGGCGGAGCGCACCCCGCGGGTGTCGACGAGATGGCGTAGTTTCACCCCCGGCCCCGGGTCGAAGACGGGTCGGTCCCGCGTCCGGAAGACCGAGACGACTTCGACGTCGTGGTGTTCGGCCAGGGAGCGCGCCAGGTTGTAGGTGGTACGGACGGTTCCCCCGATGGCGTACCCGTTGTGAAGCAAGAAAGAAATGTGCATTTTACCCGAGTCCCACGCATCCTCGCGGTTCAGTCCCCCTCTGTCCGCCTGCCACCGAGCTAGACCGTTAAGTACCGGGAGGGGTTGGGCGCATTGAGCAGGTTGTTTCAGAAGAGTTCTGAATGGTTTTACTTTTGTGACCCTGTGGTGGGAACTTCTTCTGTGCTTCAGACGTCCAGTCGGTGCCTCGGGCGTCCGGGGACTGAACCGCGAGGATGCGAGGGAGCCGCACCGAACAGCCGCGACCCGAACACACGGCGGCCCCGCCAGGCACCGTGCCTGGCGGGGCCGCCGTGCCCCATGGCCGTGGGCCGGCCGGCAGGGCTCAGACGTCGAGCTTCTGACCGGCGAGGATGAGGTCGGGGTCGTTCCCGATGACGTCCTTGTTGGCGCTGTAGACGTCCTTCCAGCTCTTCCCGTGCGCCGCGGCGATCGAGCCGAGGGTGTCACCGGCCTTGACGGTGTAGTTGCCGGAGCCCTCGCGTGCGGAGCCGCGGTCGGCGCGCGGGGCAGGGCGGTCGTCCGACGGGGACCCGGCCTGCGGCGCGGACTCCTGCCCGGACTGCTGCGACCCGCCGGCCGGCTGCGACGCCTGCGGCGGCGTGCCGGAGGCTCCCGCCTTGACCGAGCAGTTGGGCCACGCACCCCAGCCCTGAGCCTGCTGCACCTTGGTGGCCACAGCGATCTGCTGCGCCTTGCCGGCCTTGTCGGCGGTGGGCGCGTAGGCACCGCCGCCGAACGCCTTCCAGGTGCCGGCCGAGAACTGCAGACCGCCGTAGTAGCCGTTGCCGGTGTTGGTCTGCCAGTTCCCTCCGCTCTCGCACTGGGCGATGCGGTCCCACACTCCGTCGTTCGACGCCGCCGAGGCCGTCGGAGCCGTGGCGGCGAGCAGGGCGAGCGGGGCGGCGAGACCGGCACCCGTGAGCACTGCTGTACGACGCTTGGACAAATCAAACCCTCTCGACGAACCCGGGAAACCCCGTGTCTCCCCCGTGTGGCCGAGTGCCGGTGGACGCATCCGGCGCCCGCACTCGGCTCCACCTGTCCCGGGTGATGCTCGTTGCACCGCCGAGGAATGTAGGGACCGTCTCGCCCGACTTTCAACCAGAACCATGTCTTTGCAGGCCATGCGCCGGTTACCAACTATAACAGCGGTTTTAGGACACCCCCCAAACACCAGCAATTCGGGCAGTAGTTGACAGCGCGACCTCCTCGTTGTGAGTCACTTCACCGGCCGAAGTCTCGTGGCCCCCACAGCTGTTGACGGCGTGTGAGCTCTTCCCCCTCTTATGTGACCGCTTGCGTACGAACAGGGGACGCGCGCAGGCGCACGCGCGTGACCGCGACCACAGATCACCCGTTGTCCAGGCGAACAGGAACCCAAAGCCAGGAGCTCCCGTGTCCCCCATGCTCGATGTCAGCGACGCCGTACGCGCCGAGATCGGCGAAGCAGAAGCCGACAGGCTGCTCGCCGGAGAGAACGACCCAGGAGACTACGACTGCACCTCGTGCCGCGCCCGGGGCAACACCCAGCAGGAGCGCACCAGCACCGTGCTGTTCGTCGGCGAGGAGACCGCCGTCCTCGCCTTCGCACACGCGGTCTGCATCCCGTCCCAGGTGGTGACTGTCACCGAGGACCAACTCCAGGGCGCCGTCCGCTCCCTCGCCGCGGACGTACCCGCACCCGCCACCGGCCGGAGCGCGCCACCTGCCGCGCCTGCCGCCCCCGCTCCGGCCGTCCCGCCGCCCACCGCCCCCTCCCGTGCGGCGACTCCTGAGGGCGGGGCGCGCCAGGCGGTGCTGGGAGTCACCTGCGGGCAGGTCCTCATCGACGACGCCGCCCATCCCGCCCTCGTCGTCGAGCCCACCGGCCCCATCGCGCGCCCCGGGTCGGACGGTCCGGGCGACGACTTCCTGCCGCTGCTGATCGAGCAGGGCTTCATGCCCGTCACCGAGGTCGGACGGCTGCCCGCGCCGGTCGTCGGCTGGTCGGTGCTGGTGGCCATGGGGCAGCTGCACGCCGTCTTCCAGCCCCCCGCCACCCCCGGCGGGCAACCGGTCGCCTGGTGGCAGGCCCACCAGCCGCTCGCCGTCACCGAGGGCTGGCGCACAGCGGCGGCCAAGAGCCACACCGTGGTGGTCTACGCGGCGCCCGCCGGCTCCATCGGCCAGCAGCCCCGCGAGGACCTGCTGCGGGAAGCTCTGGAGAAGGCGGCGGCCGGCGGCGTCCTGGTCGCCGGCACGATGCCGCTGACGGGGACATGAGCCGCCCGCAACCGCCGCGCGCGAACCGCTCCCGGCCGCAGGGGGCGACCGGGAGCGACAGCGCGAACAGACAGGGACAACCCGTGCGATCCGGTCATTCGTCACACGGGACCGCATCCGGGACGCCGCACGGTCGTTGGGCAGACGTGCAGCAATACGAGCCTCTCCGAGCCCACCAACCTCATCTCGGCCACGGGCGCGCGGTGTGCGCAACCGGGGGCCCCGCGGGCCCCC
>NZ_JAGPXJ010000150.1:0-10879 GCF_018070605.1 Streptomyces sp. B15 | reverse complement strand
CACCACGGCGGCGCTCGTCACCGTGGTGGAGGACTACCGGCAGCGCTCCGGCGCCGCGCTGCTGGCCGTCGGCCACGACCGCACCCTGCTGGAGCGCTGGTGCGACCGCACGGTCGAGCTGGCCGGGGCGGTCGGCGGCAGGGACGGCGAGGAGGTCAGATCCGCACCCCGCGCCCCCGCAGATACGTCAGCGGGTTGATGTCGCTGCCGTAGCCGGGCCCGGTACGGATCTCGAAGTGCAGATGCGGACCGGTCGAGTTGCCGGTCGAACCGGAGCGGCCGATGCGCTGGCCCGTGTCCACGGACTGCCCGGAGCGCACGGAGATGGCAGACAGATGGCCGTACTGGCTGTACTTGCCGTCCGGGTGCCGCAGCACCACCTGGTAGCCGTAGGCGCCGCCCCAGCCCGCCGAGACGACCGTGCCGCTGCTGACCGCCTTGACGCTGGTGCCGGTGCCGACGGGGAAGTCGACGCCGGTGTGGTGCCCGGAGGACCAACTGCTGCCCGAGGCGCCATAGGGGGTGCTGGGACCGACGCCGGTCACGGGCGCGGTGGCGGACGGCGCCTTGCGCTCGGGAGTCTTGCGTTCGGGCGCCTGCTGCTGCGCCGGCTTGTGGGGCGTCTTCTGCTGCGGCGCCTTCTTCTGGGGGCTCTGCTTCTGCGGGGCCCGCTTGTGCGGGGAGTCCGCCTCGCGGGAGCGCTCGGGGGCGGTGGGCTGCGAGGGAACGCGCTCCGTCCGCCGCGGGCTGCCGGCCAGGCTCAGGCGCTGGCCGGGCAGGATCAGATCGGGGTCGTCACCGATGGTGGCGCGGTTGGTGTCGTAGAGGGCGTGCCAGCCGCCCGCAACCTGGTGCTCGTCGGCGATACCGGACAGCGTGTCGCCGCCGACCACGTGATAGGTGGTCAGCTTCTTGCTGCGCTCGGCCCTGGCGCGGTCCGCCTTCTCCTTGGCGGCCCGGTCCCGTTCCGGGTCGGTCTTCTTCGGTGCCTTCGGGGCCTGCTGCTGCGCCTGGGATCTTTGGGCCGGCTGCCCGGCGGCCGCTGCCGTGCTGCCGGGCGCCGCGTCGCCGCGGGAGAGCCCCGCCCGGGGGCCGCAGTTGGGCCAGGCGCCCGGCCCCTGGCCCCTGAGCACCTTCTCGGCGACCGCGATCTGCTGGCTCCTGGTGGCCAGGTCGGCCCGGGCGGCGTAGGCGGAGCCGCCGTACGCCTCCCAGGTGCTCTGGCTGAACTGGAGACCGCCGTAGTAGCCGTTACCGGTATTGATCTTCCAGTTGCCGCTGCTCTCGCACGCGGCGACCTTCTCCCACACGTCCGTGGGCGCCGCCTGGGCGACATGGGCCCCGACGAGGGGCATGGCTAATCCGGCGCCGCCCGCCGTCACCTGCAAGGAGACGCGGGATGTGGCGCGTTGCTGAGGGCGGCGGTGGCGTCCACGAGGGGACATGGCCCATCCTCCGTTGGTCGGCGGCCCACGGACAACCGTGGCCGGGTCTACAGGTCCAAACCCCGCTCCCGTGCGAGGCGGTGTGCTGCCTGGTCGGCCACGGACTCGTCCAGATACACCTCGCACGCCAGACGACCGCTGCCCGTCATGTTGTGCTCCAGTTCGTAGAGGCTGACCTCGGTGCCGTCGGCCAGCAGGAAGGCGTGCTCGTAGACCGAGCACCACACCTGGCAGTCGCCGGCGTGCACCCGGGGGCCGGGGACGTGCAGGATGTGGTGGCCGAGCGCTGTCGACAGCAGTCGCAGCGTCTCCTCGCCCGGCCGGTCCTGGTTCTCGGCCCGGCGCAGCAGCCTGCGGGCGTGCTCGGCCGAGTCGCCCTCCGGGTACTCCCGGCGCGGGTAGGCGGTGCCGGGTGCGCCGGTCAGGAAGTCGAACGGGACGGCCGCCCGGCCCGCGCCCTCCGGTTCGCCCTCCTCGCCCATCCGGCGGTGCACACGGTGTTCGGAGCGGCGCAGCGCTGCGGCGTCGTCGTACACCTCGTACAACTCGCCCCTGCCGTCCGGACTGTCGTAGCACAACTCCCACAGCAGCAGGCTGGAGCCGTCGGCGAGCAGGAAGACATGGCGGAAACTGCTGCATCGCAGCTCGGGCGGCGGGGAATTGCGGTGCCGCCAGCCGTAGAGCTCGACCTGGAACATCACCGCGCTGCGTAGTCGGGCCAGCACCTCGTCGCGGACGTCGAACGGGTTCTGGGCGCGGGCCAGCAGCTCTTCGAGGTGGTGAGCAGGCGTCGCATGTCCTTTGTCGCCCATCGCGGAACCCTCCCGGCGTGCAGCAACCAACCGACCGTCCCCGCGCGCACACACCGTAGCGCCCCCGGAGCGCCGTGCGGGAGGAGTTGGAGGAATTCCGCTGCCGGAAACGCTTCCGCGGAGCGTTTTTTCAGCCGAATCCAGGCGATATGCCGGAGGATCAGCGGGGGTGAGCGGCGTGCCAGCGGGAACCACAGGTACGACGAACCGGGGCCGAAGGGAGGCGGCGGTGACCACACTGCCCGTCGGATACGAGTCCTACTGGATGCTCTCGGCCGCGGGAGCGCCCTACCCACCGCTGCCGCCCGACGGCCGGATCGAGGTCGACGTGGCCGTGGTGGGCGGCGGTATCGCGGGCCTCTCGGTGGCGTGGGAGCTGGCCCGCGCGGGGCGCGGCGTCGCCGTGCTGGAGTCCGACCGGCTGGCGGCCGGCGTCACCGGGCACACCACGGCCAAGCTCTCCGCGCTGCACGGGCTGATCTACAGCTGGCTGCGGGCCCACCGCGGCGCCGAGCAGGCGCGGGACTACGCCCTCTCGCAGCAGGGCGCGGTCGACCATGTGGCAGCGGTCAGCGAGCAGTTGGGCGTCGACTGCGAGCTGGAACGGGTACCGGCCCACACCTACGTCGAGTCGGCCGATCACGTGGACGAGGTCCGGGCGGAGGCGGAGGCGGCGGCGGAGGCCGGGCTGCCGGCCTCCTTCGTCACCGAGACCGGGCTGCCCTTCCGGGTGCGCGCCGCCGTACGGGTCGAGAACCAGGCGCAGTTCCATCCGCGCAAGTATCTGCTGGCGCTGGCCGACGACATCCGGCGGCACGGCGGGCTGCTGTACGAGCGCACCCGCGTCGTCGGGCTCGACGAGGGCGATCCGTGCCGACTGGACACGGAGAACGGCGGCGAGGTGGTCGCCCGCGACGTGGTGGTGGCCACCCACTACCCGGTCTTCGACAGGGCGCTGATGTTCTCCCGGCTGGAGCCGCGCCGGGAGCTGGTCATCTCCGCGCTGCTGCCCGAGGACGAGGACCCCGGCGGCACCTATCTGTGCCCGGAGCGCGGCACCCGCTCGGTGCGTACCGCGCCCTACCCGTTCGGCGAGGGGCGCCGGCTGCTCATCGTCACGGGGGAGAAGTTCACCCCCGGGATGCCCGGCATCGGTTCGGTCGGAGCCCGCTACGAACGGCTCGCGGCCTGGACCTACGAGCGCTTCCCCAACGCCCGCCTCGCCCACCGCTGGGCCACCCAGGACAACGAGACCACCGACCGGGTGCCCTACATCGGCCGCTTCCACGCCGCCACCCAGCACGTCCATGTCGCCGCGGGCTTCGGCGGCTGGGGGATGAGTGCGGGCGTGCTGGCCGGGCAGTTGCTGGCCGCGCAGCTCACCGGCGAGTCGCCGCCGCCGTGGGCGCGGCTGTACGACCCGGTCCGGCTCAGGCCCAGGGAGGCGCCCGCGCTGCTGCGCCTCCAGTCGGCGGTGGCCCGCCGTTTCGTGGGGGACCGGCTACGGCCCAGTCATGTGGACTCGGTGGACGAGATCCCGCCGGGCACCGGCGCCATCGTGCGGGTGCAGGGGCGGCGCTGTGCGGTGCACCGGACGACCGAGGGCGAACTGCGTGGCGTCTCGCCGCGCTGCACCCATCTGGGGTGCCTGGTGCGGTTCAACGACGCGGAGTCGGCGTGGGAGTGCCCCTGCCACGGCTCGCGCTTCGGTACGGACGGATCGGTGATACAGGGTCCGGCGACCCGCCCTTTGGAGCGGCGGGACCTGGGCGAGGGATGAACCCCGCCCGGGCCCCGGCAAGCGTGCGGCCTGCGGGCCGGCGGTTCACATGCGGCCTGCGGCCCGGCTCACAGCCAGGCCGGGTCGGTGTCCAGCGTGACGGTCTCCAGGGCTGCCAGCAGATCGAACTGCGGGCCCGTACGCGGCAGTTCCGAACGGAAGAAGTACCGTGCCGCCTGCCGCTTGCCCTGCAGGAACGCCTCCTGCTCGGGACTGTCGGACCGGGTGTCCGCGCGGAGCGTGGCAAGGAACTGCCCCAGCCAGATCCACGCCACCACCACGTGGCCGACAGCCTCCAGGTAGACGGAGGAGTTGGCCAGCGCCACCGTGGGGTCGCCGTCCTCCCACAGGCGTGCGGTCACGGCAGTGACCCGCTCCCAGTGGGCGCGCAGCGTACCGGCCAGCTCGGCGGCCTCACCGCCCGCGGCCTCCGCGCGCCGCAGCGTGTCGTGGACGGCGTCGCCCAGGGCCCGCAGCCCGGCCCCGCCGCCCTGCACCACCTTGCGGCCCAGCAGATCGAGGCCCTGGATGCCGTGCGTGCCCTCGTGGATGGGGTTGAGGCGGTTGTCGCGGTAGTGCTGCTCGACGTCGTACTCGCGGGTGTAGCCATAGCCGCCGTGCACCTGGATGGCGAGGTTGTTGGCCTCCAGACACCACTGCGACGGCCAGCTCTTGGCGATCGGGGTCAGTACGTCCAGCAGCAGTCCGGCCCGCTCCCGGTCTTCCTCGGCGTCCGCCGAACGCTGCTCGTCCACCAGCCGCGAGCAGTACAGCAGCAGGCCCAGCGCACCTTCCACATAGGACTTCTGCGCCAGCAGCATCCGGCGTACGTCCGCGTGCTCGACGATCGGCACCTGCGGTGCCGTCGCGTCCTTGCCGCCGGCCGCCAGCGGCCTGCCCTGCGGCCGTTCGCGGGCGTAGGCGAGGGACTTGAGATAGCCGGTGTAGCCCAGCGCCATCGCTCCGGCGCCGACACCGATGCGGGCGCCGTTCATCATGTGGAACATGTACGCCAGTCCGCGGTGCTCCTCGCCCACCAGGTGGCCCACGGCGCCCGGTTCTCCGCCGGGGCGGTGGCGCGCCCCCTCACCGAAGTTGAGCAGCGTGTTGGTGGTGCCCCGGTAGCCCATCTTGTGGTTGAGCCCGGCCGGCACCACGTCGTTGCGCTCACCGAGCGAGCCGTCCGGCTCGACCAGGTACTTGGGGACGATGAACAGCGAGAGCCCCTTGACGCCCGCCGGTCCGCCGGGGACGCGGGCGAGCACGAGGTGAACGATGTTCTCGGACAGTTCGTGGTCGCCGCCGGAGATCCACATCTTGGTGCCGAACAGCCGGTAGGTGCCGTCCTCCTGCCGCTCGGCGCGGGTGGTGACGTCGGCCAGCGATGATCCGGCCTGCGGTTCGGACAGGCACATGGTGCCGAAGAAGCGCCCTTCGAGCATCGGCCGCACATAGGTGTCGATCTGCTCGCGGGTCCCGTGTGCGCACAGCAGCCGCGCGTTGCCGAGGGTGAGGAAGGGGTACGCCGAGGTGCCGACGTTGGCGGCGTGGAAGTAGGAGAAGCAGGCGGTGGCGACGGTGTGCGGCATCCCCATGCCGCCGAACTCCTCGTCCACGGCTGCCGCCAACAGGCCCGACTCGGCGAACACCCCCAGCGCCTCGGACACCTCCTTGGCGGTGTGCACCCGCTCGCCGTCGAACCAGGGCTCCTCCTGGTCGTTCTTCTTGTTGTGCGTCGCGAAGTGGCGGGTGGCGATCCGCTCGCTCAGCTCCAGGGCGTCGTCGAAGGTCTCCCTGGAGTGCTCGGCGTAGCGTGCGCGCCGGGTCAGCGACTCGACGTCCAGCCAGTCGTAGAGCTGGAAGTCGAGGTCGCGGCGGGAGAGCAGCAGCGAGGGTGAGGGCATGAGGTGGTCCGATCCCCGGGGGCAGCGTGGCAGCGAGCATGGAGCGCTCGGTTTCTAAGCGCTTGCTTATGGTCGCGCCGGGGGAATCCCCTGTCAACGGCTCCGCGGCCGGGCCACCGGCTCAGGACTTTCTGGCCACCCCCGCGTACAGCGTCAAGGTGCCCTCCGGCAGTCCGCCGTGCGGGTCGGTGTCGGGACGCCACAGATGCACCTGGGTGACGCCGGGATCGAGCAGTTCCAACCCGTCGAAGAACCCGGCGACCTGCTCCCGGCTCCGCGGGGCAAGGACCGTGCCGCTCCGCTTGTAGATCTCCACGACCGCGTCGATCCGCTCGGAGCCCTCCTCGTCGGGGACGTCCCCGATGCCGTGGCTCAGCGACAGGAAGCTGCCGGGGGCGAGCCGGTCGAGCAGCGCCCGCAGTATCCGTCCGGGCTCCTGCGCGTCCGGGATGAAGTGCATGAGCGCGTTGACCGAGACGGCGACCGGGCGGTCCAGATCGAGCGTCTTGTGCAGCTCCTCCGACTCCAGCACGGCCTCGGGCCGGGTCACGTCCGCGTGCAGATAGGCGGTGCGGCCCTCGGGCGTGCTGTGCAGCAGCGCCTGGGCGTACTGCAGCACGATCGGATCGTTGTCGGTGTAGACGACCCGCGCTTCGGGGGCCACCGACTGCGCCACCTGGTGGAGGTTGGGTTCGGTCGGGATGCCGCTGCCGATGTCCAGGAACTGCCGCACCCCGTATTCGGCAGCCAGGGTGCGGGTGACACGGATCATGAAGTCGCGGTTGGCCCGGGCCGCGGTCACGATCTCCGGCAGTTTGGTGACCACCGCCTCGGCAGCCTGCACGTCCGCCTCGTAGTGCGTCTTGCCCCCGAGGTAGTAGTCGTACATACGCGCGGAGTGCGGTTTGGCCGTGTCGATCGATGGTGCGTCCTGCTCGGACATCTTGTTCCCCCTCGGTCCTGTGGTGGTGGTCCTCGCCGGTTCAGGGTTTGCGGGCCACACCGGCGATCATGCTGGGTCGGCCTTCCTCGAGATCGGTGGTCGCGCCGGGCTCGGGGCGCCAGTCGTGCGCCATCACCAGCCCCGGTTCCACCAGCTCCAGCCCGTCGAAGAAGCGGGCGATCTCGGCACGGCTGCGCAGCCGCAGCGTGGTGCCGCCCTTCGCGTAGATCTCCTCCACCTGGCGGCCCAGCGCCGCCAGCGCCGGGTCGTCGATGTCCGAGGTGGTGTGGGTGAGGCACAGATAGCTGCCGGAGGGCAGTCGGTCGAGCAGACCGGCGAGGATCTTGTACGGGCCCCACTCGTCGGGGACGAAGTGGAAGAGCGCGTTGGCCGAGAGGGCCACCGGCCGGCTGAGGTCGAGCGTGGCGTGCAATTCGTCGGAGTCGATGATCGACTCCGGCCTGGCGGCGTCCGCCTGGAGGTAGGCGGTGCGGCCCTCGGGTGTGCTGTGCAGCAGCGCCTGGGCGTACTGCAGCACGATCGGGTCGCTGTCGGTGTAGACGACCCGCGCTTCGGGGGCCACCGACTGCGCCACCTGGTGGAGGTTGGGTTCGGTCGGGATGCCGCTGCCGATGTCCAGGAACTGCCTGATGCCCGCCTCGGCCGCCAGCCAGCGGGTGGCGCGGATCATGAAGTCACGGTTGGCGCGTGCCATGGCGCCGGCGAACGGCACGGTCGCGATGACCGCCTCGGCCGCCTGTACGTCCACCTCGTAATGGGTCTTGCCCCCGAGGTAGTAGTCGTACATCCGGGCCGAGTGCGGCTTGGTGGTGTCTATGCCGGGGAGTTTCCCCTCTGCGGTCATGCGGCCTCTCCGTTCTCCGGGTCCACGGCTGGGGCGTGCGGTCAGTCGGAGGCCAGCAGGAAGTCGGCCACGCCCTGCTTGGCGCCCTGGAGGAAGGTCTCGAACTCGTGGGTGGTGTAGATCAGCGCCGGGCCTTCCGGGTCGGTCGACTGACGCAGCGCGACCCTGCCGTCGCCCAGCTTCATCGCTTCGACGCAGCTGCCGCCGTTGGTGCCGCTCCACGGCTTCTGCCAGCCCTCGGTGCCGAGGTGCTTGGCGGGCATGCCGTTGTATATGTGTGGGGGGTGGCCTGAATGACCCATGGTTCAAAACTCCTTGCGGATCTCACCGAGAACAGCCTCGGTGTGTGGTACTGGCGCTGCCTGAGCGCCCATGCGGTCCAACACCTCCAGGTAGGCGGCGGTGTCGGGACGCTGGTCCAGGTACGTGGCTCCCGTCAGCCCCTCCGTGTAGACGATGTCCGGGAGCTCCGGGATGTCGAAACGGAAGAGCTGGAAGGGCCCGAACATGCCGGGGTGCGCACCTGCGGTGAACGGGATGATCTGCAGCGTGATGTTCTGCTGCTTGGACAGCTCGACGAGCCGGTCGATCTGCTCGCGCATCACCGCGGGGGAGCCCACGTGGCGGCGCAGCACCTGTTCGTCGAGCACGGCCCAGAGCACCGGCGCGTCGGGGTCCTGGAGGAGCCGCTGGCGCCCCATCCTCAGCTGGACCCGGCGGTCGAGCTCCTCCTCGTCGGCGGAGGGGAATCCGGTGCGCAGCAGGGCGCGCGCGTATTCCTCCGTCTGGAGCAGTCCGGGGACGCAGTGCGGTTCGTATGCCCGGATCAGGCTGGCCTCGCCCTCCAGGCTCACGTAGAGGCTGAACCAGGGCGGCAGCACGTCACGGAAGCTGTGCCACCAGCCGGGCCGGTTGGCCTCGTCCACCAGGGACAGGAAGGAGGCCGTCTCCTCTTCGGAGAGCCCGTACATCCGCAGCAGCTTCTCCACGTAGGGCGGCTTGAGGCCGACCTCCGCCTTCTCCATGCGACGCACCGTGGTCGTGTTGACACTCAGTGCGTACGCGGCCTCCGTGAAGGAGCACCCCGCGCGCTCGCGGAGATCGCGGAGACGTAGACCGAGCACTATCTGCCCCACAGTCGGCGCGGAACGAGCCTCGGCCACTACTGCCTCCTTGGACTGCCTCCCCGGTGGACCCTGGCGTCAGCAGTGTGCCATGCGTCCAATGCAGCAGCCATACTGCCCGTGCGATTCTGCGAATTGCAGAACTCCTCTTGCCATCTGTGAAAGATGCTGGGCATAGTGAACAGCGTGACCAAGCTCATGAGGCTCCGGCACCGGAGCCGCACAGCATCACCCGCGTCACCTGAGGGCCGGCCAGCGGATGCCCTCCGGTCGTCGCACGGGTGTGCCGGCCCGCTGGGGCGGCCCTGTGCGGAGCAGTTCCCGGCAGCCGTCCCCTCCCCTCACAGGTAGACGGAAGGCGTTCCCCCGTGGCCTCCTCGTATCCCCCTGCGCAGCTCTCTTTGACCGCACCGTCGGCCGCACCGGCCGAGGAAGCGCGTCAGGAGGGATTCGAGCTCCCAGCTCACACCGCGTCGGTGGCCCGCGCCCGCGCCCGGCTGCGCAGCAAGCTGCAGCACTGGGGCTTTCCCGAGGAGCTCGGTCACACAGCGCAGCTGGTGATCTCCGAGTTCGTCACCAATGCCGTACTGCACACGGACACCGTGCGCATAAGGTGCCGCATCCACCTCGACAGCGAACGTCTGCGCATAGAGGTCTCCGACGAGGGCGCGCAGAACTGTGCCCCCCAGCCCCGTAGCGCGACCCCGGACGAGGTCAACGGCCGGGGACTGCAGCTCGTGGGTGCCCTCGCCCAGCGCTGGGGCGTCTCCGCGCACGGCACCCGGTGCGGCCGCGTCGTCTGGGCCGAACTGGGCACGACCGGCGCCCTGTGAGCGACTGACCCCGGCCCGGCGCACGTCGCAACCCTCCCGGCTCATCCCGGTCTGTGCACGCAACGCGTCAATTTCCCACGCCCGAAAGCGACTTGGCGTTGGTCCGGCCGCAATCCCCGTGGCATGCTTCCTGCGAAGACAGGCGCCCGCGCGGTCGGCGTGCGGTGCGCCGGTGATCACAGTGGGGCACACATGCGGGAAGACGGAACCGGTGACGGGGAGCACGTGGTGGACATCACTGTCCCGAGCGTGGCCCGGATGTACGACCACTATCTGGGCGGCAAGGACAACTACGCGGTCGACCGCGAGGCCGTCGCCGCCCTGGACGAGAAGGTGCCGCGCACCGGCGCCCTCGCCCGCAACAACCGCCGCTTCCTGCAGCGGGTCGTGCGCATCCTGGCGGAGGACTACGGCATCCGCCAGTTCCTCGACCACGGCTCGGGCCTGCCCACCCAGGACAACGTCCACCAGGTCGCACAGCGCACCGACCCGCGGGCCCGCGTCGTCTACGTCGACAACGACCCCATCGTGCTGGCCCACGGCCGGGCACTGCTGGAGGAGAACGTCAACACGGCGGTGATCCAGGCCGACATGCGCGACACCGAGACGATCTTCGACAGTTCCGAGGTGCGGGGACTGCTCGACCTGTCGCAGCCGGTCGCGCTGTTGTTCATCTCGGTGATGCACTGCATCCCCGACGCCTCCGACCCGGCCGCCGTCGTACGCCGCGCACTGGAGCACGTCCCCTCCGGCAGTTTCGTCGTGCTCAACCAGCTGGTGAGCCACGACAAGGAGACCCGCGACTTCGTCACCGACTTCATGAACCGCAGCACCCACGGCAATTGGGGCCGGGTCCGCGAACCGCACGACGTCGAACCGTACTTCGCGGGGCTCGAACTGCTGGAGCCCGGCCTGGTCGAGATCAACAACTGGCGCCCCGACTCCGATCTGTGCGCACGCCAGCTGGAGGACGAGACCTGGTTCGAGTTCGGCGGCGTGGCGCGGAAGCCCTGGCCCGGCCCCCCGAAGGGAGAGCCGGGCGGCTGCTAGGACTTGTCCGGTCGATCATGTGACTACTTCGTGTCCGGGTCGTTGATGTGGACATGGGGCGGGGTGATCTGACTGATGCCGAGTGGGAACGGCTGCGGCCGTTCCTGCCGGTCAGCAACGGAC